>JAHCKF010000045.1 GCA_026125925.1 Pseudolabrys sp. | reverse complement strand
CGAGCGGATCCTTCAGGCTCTGCTCCGGCCCGGCGCCGAAGCCGTCGAGCGATACGGAGAAACAGGCGACGCGCAGCTTCGACATGGGGCGCTCCCTTAAACTGTCCGGTCCCGTCCGGGACAAGAAGCGCGGCTACTTCGCCGGCCACACGCGCGTGACGTGGCCCATCTTGCGCCCGGCGCGCGCCTCTAGCTTGCCGTAGAGATGCAGCGACGTGCCGGGCAGCGTGAGCCACGGCTCGAGATCGTGCACCTCGTCGCCGATCAGGTTCGTCATCTGCACCTTGCGGCCGAGCCGCAGTGGCTTGGCCAGCGGCCAGCCGGCCACCGCGCGGATGTGCTGCTCGAACTGCGACACGCTGGCGCCATCGAGCGTCCAGTGTCCAGAATTGTGAACGCGCGGCGCAATCTCGTTGACCATCAGCGCCTGCTTGCCCTTGACCTTGACGACGAACATCTCGACCCCGAGCACGCCGACATAATCGAGCGCCTTGGCGATGCGGGCTGCGATCTTCTCGGCTTCTTTCGCCGTCTCGTCGGTCACCTTGGCCGGCACGGTCGAGGTCTTGAGAATGTGGTTCTGGTGATCGTTCTCGGTCACCTCGAAGCATTCGACCTTGCCGTCGGCCGAGCGCGCGGCGATCGCGGATACTTCGCGTTGGAACTTGATGAAGCCTTCGAGCACGCAGGGCTTGTTCTTGAGCGAGCGCCACGCCGCATTGGCGTCGTCGCCGGGCATGATCTTGACCTGGCCCTTGCCGTCATAGCCCATGGTCGTGGTCTTGAGCACCGCCGGCCGGCCGAGCTTTTCCAGGCCGGCGGCAAGCTGCGCCGCCGAATGCACCGGCGCGTAAGGCGCCACCGGGATCTTCAGGCTGGAAATGAAGTTCTTTTCCACCAGACGATCCTGCGTCGTCTCCAGCACCTTCGGGTTCGGATGCACCGGCTTGCGCTTGCCCAGCACCTCGGCGGTGCGCGCGGGGATGTTCTCGAACTCGTAGGTGATGACATCGACCGCGGCGGCGAACCTGGCGAGCGCCGCTTCGTCCTCGTAAGCCGCGCAGGTGTGCGCTTTGGCCACCTCGAAGGCGCCGGAGTCTTTTTCCGGCGAATAAATATGACAATGCAGGCCGAGCCTTGCTGCCGCGAGCGCCAGCATGCGGCCGAGTTGGCCGCCGCCGAGGATGCCGATGGTCGAGCCGGGTTTATGCATCAATCTTTAGGCTTCTTCGCCACGGCTTTGGTCTGCTTGGCGCGCCAGGCGTCAAGCCGCTTGGCGATCTTGGCATCAGACAGCGCGAGGATGGCGGCGGCGAGCAGGGCGGCGTTGATGGCGCCGGCCTTGCCGATCGCCAGGGTGCCGACCGGAATGCCGCCGGGCATCTGCAGGATCGACAGCAGCGAATCCTTGCCCTCGAGGGCATGGGTGTTGATCGGTACGCCGAGCACGGGCAGCGGCGTCATCGACGCCGTCATGCCGGGCAAGTGCGCGGCGCCGCCGGCGCCGGCGATCACCACCTTGAAGCCCTTGTCGCGCGCCGAATGGGCGAAGTCGTAGAGCCGCTTCGGCGTGCGGTGCGCCGAGACGATCAGCGCTTCATGGCCGATGCCGAGTGCGTCGAGCGTGTCGGTGGCATGCTTCATCGTGGCCCAGTCGGACTGACTGCCCATGATCACGGCGACCGGCTTAGCCACGTTTTTCTTTGCCAAGATGGCGCTCCCCGAACGGCGCCACCCCCGGCGCAGGAAAGCGGCGGATTATAGGTTTTGACCCCCCGCTGGCAAGGCGAAACAGCCCTTTCGCCCACGGCGCCGCACGCTAGGACCGCCCGGCGAATCCGGTTATGGCTGGAAAGACCCGGCAAGCGCCGGTCGCATGCGGGTTCACAAGCTTCGACGGCTCATGACCAGCAATCCTTCGCAGACCTCGACGCGAGAACTTCTGGCGGAGGTGGCGCGGCTGCGCCGGGACCTGTCGCGTGCCGAACAGCGCATCGCCGAGCTCGAAGCCCGCGCCGATGTCGATCCCCTGCTCGATATTCTCAACCGCCGCGGTTTCGAACGGGAACTGACGCGCTCGCTCGCCTACCTCAAGCGCTACGGCACCGGCGCCGCGCTCATGTTCATCGATCTCGATGGCTTCAAGCCGATCAACGACCGGTATGGCCATGCCGCGGGCGACACGCTGCTGAAGGCGGTGGCGGCAAGCCTGGTGAGTCACGTGCGCGCCTCCGACGTCGTCGCCCGCCTCGGCGGCGACGAGTTCGGTGTTCTGATGTGGAATGCCGGTGAAGCGGCAATGCTGGCCAAGGCCGCCGATCTCGAAACGATCATCGCCAGTGCCCGCGCCGAGCACGGCGGCGTCGCGCTGTCCGTCGGCGCCAGCGCCGGCGGCGTGGTGCTGCGCGCCAGCGCCTCTGCGGCGGAGATCATCGACGAGGCCGACCGCGCCATGTACGTGCGCAAGAAGTCGAAGCGGGGGTAGCGCCTGACGCGGCCTACGCAATAATATCCGGCGTGATCTGGTCCTCGATCTGGCGGATCTTGTCGCGCAACACGAGCTTGCGTTTTTTCAGCCGCTGCACCTGGATGAGGTCGGAGCCGGGCGAGGCGGCGAGCGCCTCGATCGCGGCGTCGAGGTCGCGATGTTCCTGTTCCAGCCGGCCGAGCAGGGCGCGCAACGCGGTCTCGTCATTATCGTTCATGGTGTGCGTCGTTTCGAGGTCGCGCCGGTGCCGGCCGCGAGGGAACCGAACCCGATTCCCCAGGGAACCAAGGGCGGTATTGGCCGGCCGGATGCGACGGTAATTATCACGTTTTCCACAGAGCGGCACAAGCGCGCGGAAAAAGCCGCAGCGGATCAACGGGTTTCCTCATGATTGAAGGAAACTTAACTCACGCCCATCATCGCCCTTGCCGCGGTGCTGCATTAGGCTGACAATGAGACAATAAAAAAGTCATTTTCCGAGAGCCCAATAGATGGGCCCCAAGCACTGAGGCAAACTCGCTCGAAGAGACGCCAAAAGACTGATCGAAGAACCAAGATTGAGGAGACATACGACAATGTCGCTGCAATCGCACCTTGCGGAACTCGAAAAGAAGCACAAGGCCCTCGAAGACCAAATTCACGACTGCCAAGCCCACCCCGCAGTCGACGACCTCCAGGTAGTAGAACTCAAACGCAAGAAATTGCTGGTCAAGGACGAGATCGAACGTCTCCGGCAAGGCGATCCGCTCAGTCTCCACTGACCCCATCGTCCAGGCGTTATCAGCTTAGCAACCCGCCCACGCCCGCCGAACCCGGCATGCTCCGGTTCGACCGTGGCCGCATAGACCGGCGCCGCCGAAAGTGATTGGCGGCCCGGTCGTTATTTTTTGTCGATTGCGATTTTTCATTCCGCTGAAGGCGCCGGCTCCGGCTATGGTCGGGTCGATCGGCTGACAACAACAAAATCCTGGTGGGAGACGTCACGATGCATCCGTTCCTTGAGGCTGCGCGTCGCGCGACGCGCGCCATCGCCGCCGGTGCGCTCATGCTCGGCGGTCTCGCCGCCGGTTCGGCGGCCGTCACGCCCGCCATGGCTTCCGATTATCCGAACCGCACCGTCACCATCGTCGTGCCGTATCCGGCCGGCGGCGGCGTCGATGCCATGGCGCGCGTGGTGGCGCTGAAGCTGTCGGATGCGTTCAAGCAGCAGGTCGTCGTCGAGAACCGCGGCGGTGGCGGCGGTACCATCGGCACCCGTCTGGTGTCGCGTGCCGCGCCGGACGGCTATACGCTCCTGCTCGGCCATACCGGCACGATCTCGATCAACCCGGCGATATACGTCAATCTCGGCATGAATCCGCAGAAGGATTTCGCGCCGATCGGTCTGGTGGCGTCGATGCCGGTGGTGCTGCTGGCGCACCCGTCGTTCCCGGCCAAGACGGTCGCCGACTTCATCGCGCTCGCCAAAAAGGAGCCGGGCAAATTGAACATCGGCACCTCCGCCGTCGGCACCGGCGGCTATATGGCCGCCGAATTGTTCAAGTCGATGGCCGGCGTCGACGCCGCCATCATCCCCTACAAAGGCACGGCGCCGGTCATCAACGACCTGATCGGCGGCCATGTCGCCGTCGCCTTCGGCGTGCTGCCGCCGGCGCTCGGCAACCTGCAGGCCGGCAATCTGCGCGCCATGGCGGTCGCCAGCGAGAAGCGCTTTTCGCTGCTGCCCGATACGCCGACCTTCCAGGAAACCGGCATGCCGGGCTTCTCCGCGGTGCTCCATTACGGTCTACTGGCGCCGGCCGGTACGCCACAGGAGATCATCGACAAGCTCAGCGCCGAATTGCGCAAGCTGGCGACAGACGAAGAAGTGAAGAAGCGCATCCACTTCGAAGGCGGGGACCCGATGACATCGACCCCCGCGGAATACGCAGCCGACATGGCCGCCGAAGAACAAAAATGGGGCGGGCTGGTCCGCAAACTGGGGCTGAAGGTCGAATAGGGCCTGCCGAGGCGGCGGGCCGAAGCGCCGGGCCGGCGGCAGCGGGCAGGGGGCGGCGAGGCGCCGCACCGCTTCGCCGGCGGGTGGCCCCGCCTTGCCGCCGTCATTTTTTGCAGTATGGTCGGGCATATTCGTTCGCGCAGGGGCGCCGCCATGACTATCCGCACGACCACCCTTTTCGCGTTGGCCGGGGTCGCCGCCGCGGCCCTGGTTGCGGCCTTTGCCGCGAAACCGGCGCAGGCGCTGACCTTCGAGAATTACCAGGGCGCCAGCGGTGGCAGCAGCAACGGCTGGGTCGATCTGAACTACGACGATCCGAACAAGAAGCCGTCGAAGAGCAACGACCCCAGCAAGACCTACCAGAACGGCAACACCACGCTGAAGTTCGGTCCGGCCGGCGGCGGCCCCATGCCGTTCAACCCGAACAGCTATTTCTCGCCCAACTACCTGATGGGCAAATAGGGCGGCCGCGCCGCTTACTTCTTCCGCGACATGAAGGCCATGAAGGCGGCTTGGGCCTCCGGCGACTTCAGCCGCGCCTTGAAGGCGTCCGCCTCCTCATCGATCCGCTTGATGATCTCGTCTGGCGCGCCGCGCATCAGCCGCCGCGACATCAGCACGCCCTGCGCCGGCAGCGCCGCGATGCGCTGCGCGGCGGCGAGCGCCGTGGCGTCGGTCTCTGCCGGATCGCACAGCGCGTTGACGACGCCGGCATCTTTGGCGTCTGCCGCGCTCAGAGGCTGACCCATCACGAGGAGCGCGAAGGCGCGTGCCTGTCCCATCAGCCGCGGCGCGACGAGGCTCGAGGCCGCCTCCGGCACCAGGCCAAGGCCGACGAACGGCGTCGACAGTTTGGCGTCGGTGCCCGCGACGACGTAGTCGCAATGCAAAAGCATCGTGGTGCCGACGCCGACGGCGTTGCCGTTCACCGCCGCGACCACCGGCTTGTCGCTGCGCACCAGCGCATACAGGAAATCGAGGATCGGCTGGCCTAGCGCGCCGCTTTGCGCCATGGCGATGAAGTCGCCGATGTCATTGCCGGCGCAGAAGGCCGCCGGCGTGCCGGCGAGCATCAGGCAGCGGACCTGGTCCGCCTGGCCGGCGCTCGAAATCGCCTCCGCCATCGCCGTGTACATCGGCAGCGTCAGCGCGTTCTTCTTCTCCGGCCGGTTCATCCGGATGACGCGAACCGAACCTTCGTCGGTGATGATGACGTCGGACATGGCGATCTCCTTGCGCCTTTTGTATCCGTTGCTGCGCAGAAGTTCCATCGCGCATTGCGTCGGCGGCGTGGTGTTGCGCGCCTGCAATTGCCAATTGCGGGCGACGCACCCATGATGCGCAGACAATGCCGCGTCAAAGCAAGGCCACGCGCGGGCTGACGGATTGGGGGCTGAGGTGAATTTTGGCATGCGAGCCGGCGCGATGGTCGCCGGCTTTTTCGTTACCACGGCGGTCTCGTTCGCTGCCGATCTGAAGGCGCCTGTGCTGACGCCGGTGCATTCATGGGACTGGACCGGCTTCTACGCCGGCACGCATATCGGTAACGCCGCCGCCAGCAACCGCTGGCAGAGCGCGACCGGCGCGGGCGCGGAGTTCCCCGGCAGCTTTACCGCGGGTGGTTTGGTCAACGGCTTCCAGGCCGGCTACAACCACCAATGGGGCCAGTGGGTCGCCGGCGTCGAGGCCGAGGCTTCGCTTGCCAATATCGACGGTGCGGCGCGCTGCGCCAACAACATCTATCTCTGCGACAGCCCGATCGACGGCCTCGGCACGCTGACATTGCGCGGCGGCTACGCCTTCGGCCGGCTGCTCGCTTACGGCAAGGCCGGCGGCGCGCTGATGCACGAACGGCTCAAGCTCACGCCGGCGCCGGGCGGCGGCCAGACCGAAATCTTCACCGGCAAGGCGTGGCGCGCCGGCTGGACCGTCGGCGCCGGCCTCGAATACGCGCTGACGCCGTCGCTCGCCGCCAAGGTCGAGTACGACTATCTCGACTTCTCCGGCGATGTCGCCATGACCGGCAATGCCGGCACCAACATCGACGTTGCGCTGGCGCAGCAGGTCCACCTCATCAAGGTCGGCCTCAATGCGCGGCTCGGAAAGAAATCGCCGTTCGAGCGCCCGCTGTGGGCCGCGTCCGGCGTGCCGTCGCACGACTGGAGCGGCGCCTATGTCGGCGTTCATGCCGGCGGCGCCTTCGGCAAGAGCGACTGGAACTCGGCCGACGGTGTGCTCGACGCCTTTTCCACGCAAAGCTTCGCCGGTTCTGGCGCTGCCGATGGTTCGATCTTCGGCGGTCAAGTCGGCTACAACATGCAGCTCGGCCCCTGGGTCATCGGCGCCGAACTCGTGGCGAGCTGGGCCAATCTCGACGGCTACGCCAAATGCGCGACCAGTGCCGCGGGCGACAGCTATGCCTGCCACAGCCGCATCAACAGCCTGTACATGGCGACCGGACGGCTCGGCCAGGGCTTCGGCAACTTCCTGATCTACGGCCTCGCCGGCGTCGCCACCGGCGTCGAGACACACGAGGCCTATCGGTCTGGCGGCACGCGCGAACTGTCCGGCTCGAGCCGGCGCACCGGCTACGTGCTCGGCTCCGGCATCGAATACGCCTTCACCCCGGCTTTGTCCGGCAAGGTCGAATACAACTATATCGACTTCGGCGAAAAGAGCGTGACGCTGTCCGGCGCCACCGGCACTTCGAACGTTGCCATCGGCCAGGACATTCACCTCGTCAAGGTCGGTCTCAACTACAAGCTCGGCGCCGATCCGCGCGCCGGGAGCGATGCGCCATTGTTCGCCGCTTCGCCGCTGGCCTCGAACGGCTGGGTAATGGAAGCGGGCATCCGCTACTTCTACAGCAACGGCAAGTCGCAGAAAGATCTGTACGACCAGAACCCCGGCCAGGTGAACTCGCGCCTGATCTATGGCGGCCTGCTCGCGCATTCCGGCGAAGCCTTCGTCCGGCTCGACCACGACAGCCATGTCTTCATCAAGGGCGCTCTCGGCCTCGGCTCGATCACCGATGGCTCGCTCTACGACGAAGACATGCCGCCGGTGACGTCGCCCTATTCCAACACGATCAGCGACGTTCGCGATTCGAGCATGCGCTACGGCAGCCTCGACATCGGCTACAACGTCCTCGACGGCGCGGCCGGCAGCTTCGGCCCCTATGCCGGCTATCGTTACTTCTTCCAGAGTGCGCGCGGCTTCGGCTGCGGGCAGGCGGCGCAGGGCGGCATCTGCGCGCCTGGCGGCGGGATCGAACCGGCCAACGTCGTGCTCACCGAAACCGAGACCTGGCGGGGTGCCGCGATCGGCGTCAACAGCCGGATGAACTTGGCGCCGCGCTGGCGTATGGAAGTCGATGCGGCCTATCTGCCTTACGTCGATCGTGCCGGCGTCGACAACCACTGGGCTCGCGCCGACATCAATCCGTCGCCGGGCGACGGCCGCGGCTGGGGCGCGCAGGTGGAGGCGCTCCTGTCTTACGCGGTGACGCCGCGCTTCAGTGTCGGCGTCGGCGCCCGCTACTGGTACTTCACCACGCTGGAGGCGACGACGCCATTTCCCGGCGGTGGCAACGCGCCGATCAAATACGCCACCGACCGCTATGGCACCTATCTGCAGGCGTCGTACAAGATCGGCGGCACCGCGGCGCATGGCTTCGCCGACGAGGCGGCGCCGCGCGTGAACTGGACTGGCGCCTATGCGGGCGCGCATATCGGGGCGGGCGTCGGCTCGTTCGACTGGAGTGATCCTTATCCTGCGCCGGCAACGGGCGATCGCGTCAAGACCGGCGGCGCGCTCGGCGGCCTGCAGGCTGGCTACAACGCGCAATTCGGCCAGATCGTGGCCGGCGCTGAACTGTCCGGATCGTTCGCGCGTCTCGAAGGCACCGATACCTGCTTCGGCAACCTGCCGCTATCGTTCCTGGCGGGCTTCCAGTGCGAGAACACGGTGCTGCCGCTCGGCACCGCGACCGCCCGTCTCGGCTATGCCGTCGGTCGCAGTATGATCTACGGCCGGGCCGGCGCGGCGGTGGCGCGGGTCAACGACACACTCAACTCGATGGCGGCCGGCGGCGCGGTGGACAGCCACACCGCCACCGATTGGGGCTGGACCGTCGGCGGCGGCCTCGAACATGCGTTGAGCGACCGCTGGTCGGTGAATGTCGATTACAAATATGTCGACTTCGGCGCGCGCAGCGTGGCTTTCGCCGTCCCCGGCATCGCCGCGGCGGTGACGCCGAATAGCATCGATTCCCATCAGCACCTGATGACGATGGGACTCAACTACCACTTCACGCCGATGTCGGGGCGGTGAGGGCGCGCCGCGTCCTCACCCTCTCGCCGGCGCGCCTCAGCGCGCGTCGGCCGAGCGCAGCACCGGATAGCAGTCGAAGTCCTCGCGCTTGAGCCGCGTGCAGGCGGCCTCGGCGCTGGCCAGATCGGCGAAGCCCTTGAAGATCGCCCGGAAGTAGGTCTTGTCGCCGACCTCGCTTTTCTGCGTCAGCGGCCGCGCCGTATCGCTGACCTCGCGCATCACCGGTGTCGCGCTGGCGATGACGCGGTCCGCCGCCGCCTGCGAGGGCAGCGCGCCGATGCGGATGCTGTAATTCAGCCGCGCGGCATCGACCGGCGGCTTCTTCGTCGTCGCCACCTCGAGATTGAGATTCTCGGCGCGGCCGATCGCCGTCATCAGGCCGGCGTAATAGCGCTTGCCGCGATGGGCGCGGGCGAAATGCCGCTTGATGAGCTGCCGCGCCCGCGCGTCGCGCTTCTTGTAGCTCGGCCCGCCCATGACCACGACGATCATCTTGCGGCCGCCGCGCCGCACCGAGGTGACGATGTTGAAGCCGGAGGCGCGCGTGTAGCCGGTCTTGATGCCGTCCACACCCTTCAGCGACAGCAGATGATTGTGGTTCGGGTAAACCCGGCCGCGGAAGGCGAACTTGCGGGTGATGAAATAGCGGTAGTGCTTGGGGAAGCGCGCCTGCAGCGCGGCCCCCAACACCGCCATGTCGCGCGCGGTGGTGTATTGCCGCCGATTTGGCAGGCCCGAGGCGTTGGCGAAACGGGTGTGCTTCATGCCGAGCCGGTGCGCGGTTTTGGTCATGCGGCGCGCGAACTTGCTCTCGCTGCCCGCCAGCGCCTCGCCAATGACCGCGGCGGCATCGTTGGCCGACAACGTCACCACGGCGTGGATCGCATCGAGCGCCGAAATGGTCTGCCCCGGCTTGAGCCACAGCTTCGACGGTTCTCGCGACGCGGCGTGCTTCGACACCTTGAATTTGGTGTTGAGCGTGACGCGGCCGTGTTCGAGATCCTCGAACAGCAGGTAGAGCGTCATCATCTTGGTCAGCGATGCCGGATAGCGCCTGGCATGGCCGTGGCGCGAATACAGCGTCTTGCCGGTGGTGGCATCGAGCACATAGGCGGCGGACTTGGCTGCCAGCGACGGCGCAGCCGATGCGGTGCAGAACAGAAGAGAGAGACAAAAGGCGAGGGCGATACGGCTGCGCAGCGGCGCGAAGATCATGCGCGAACGCTCCTTTCGGCGTGGAACCGCGTGGCGTGTTGCGCCGGCGGACAAAGTCGGTCACACGGCTGTCGATACGCGCCGCATGATCCACGATGGAGTGTGTCGTCCCCCTGAGAAGCCGCTATAAGTTATTCGGATGAATCGGCGCAACCCGAACAGAGCGGCAACATTCGCAGCAGCGATCATCGGTCGCATCGCGATCGTCGCGTGCTGCGCGATCGTCCTGGTCATGGCCGCGGCCCTGCCGGCCGCGCTCGCGGGCAGTCCGGACCAGGTCGGCCCGGTGACCGGTTTTCCGATGCCGCGCTTCGTGTCGGTGAAAGCGAAGCCGGCCAATGTCCGCGTCGGTCCCGGCACCGGCTATCGCATTCTCTGGACCTTCGTGCGCCGTTCGCTGCCGGTGGAAGTCACCGCCGAATACGGCCACTGGCGCCGCATTCGCGACTGGGACGGCAAGGAAGGCTGGATCCATGGCGCGCTGCTCAGCGGCCGTCGCTTCGGCGTGGTCGCGCCCTGGTCGGGCTCGACCACGGTGCCGATGCGCAGCGAGGCCTCGGCCAAGGCGCCGGTCGTCGCTTATCTGCAGCGCAAGGTGGTGGTCAGGATCGAGAGCTGCGACGGCAACTGGTGCGAGGTCGATGTGCGCTCGCGCTCAGGTTATGTGCGGCAGACGCGGCTGTGGGGCGCCTATCCTGGCGAGCACGTCTAGCGCCCCGCGCCGACGGAACCTGCGTTAACCGATAATGTCGAAGGCGCGCGCGATGTGGCGCGCCATGCGCTTGAAGTCGTCTTCGCTCGGGCAATGCGGCCCATCGAAATGCGTGGACAGCATGCCGGCGACGCGGTGGTCGCGGCCGATCAGCGGCGTCGATTGCACGGCGCGGAAGCCGGCGTCACGCGCCACCCCCAGCATCGGCGTCCAGTTGCTGTCGCCATCGACGTCCTTGACGATGATGCGTTTCTGCTCGCGCAAGGCGATGCCGCAGGCGCAATTGTCGCTCGCCGATACGGTGCGGAAATAATCGAGGAAGGGCCGTTCGAAGCCGCGATGTGCCGCGATGAACAACGACTGGCTGCCGCGGTCGAGCAACTGGATATTGCCCTTGCTGGCGCCGACCTCGGCCATCGCCAGGCGCAGGATGTCATCGAGGTGGTCGCCCGCCGGCGTCACGCGATCGTCGATCTGGATGTGGATGCAGCGCGAGCACTCGAAATAGGTGGTGACGACGTGGTCGTGCGGCGGGCGGAAGCGGGAACTTTGCGTCAGCACGCTGAGTTCGCCGCCGCACTTGGCGCATTGCCGGCTGAAGCAATGCCGGTCGTCCGAAGTCGTACCATCCAGCGCCGCGATTTTATTCTTCTCTTCGGCGAGCAGATTGATGATGGTGCGGCGCTTTTCGCCGTCGGTTTCGATCTCGAGCAGCTTGCGAAAACGTTCGATATTGAAACTGACAACGGTTCGATTCATGTCCCGTCCCGGCGCGCCTCATATTCAAAGAAAATGATATCATTGGCGCCGGTTGCCCACCAGTGCTGGTAACATTTGGCCGCAGCCGGGGCTGCGAGAGGTATGGACGCGCGCGATCGCGGGCGAGAGAACACTTGGCTACCGGTTTGGCCGCGGCGCAGGTGGCCGGTGAATGTGGGGCAGAAGCGGCGCCGAATCTCTCGTGGCATGGGCGAAGCACAACGGAACCTCGTGGCGAGCCCGGCGTGGCGCGCTCCCCAGGGTCCGGCGTTTCATGGTTTCGCTGACGCCGCGGCCGGGCTATCTCCTTCGACGCGGCGCATCGATCGCGGCCGTCAGGCGTCAGACAAGGAGATTGGGTCATGCGGATGGTGGCGGTGCTTCTGGCTCTGACGTCTCTCGCCGGCTGCGCGCAATACGACGAGGCGCGCAAGGCACGTCTCGAGGCGACGGCGCAGGACCAGGTCGCAGCCGATGACGCCAAGTGCCGCCCGGCCGGTGCGCCGAATTCGGCGGAATACAACGATTGCCGCAAGCGCCTCGCCAACGAGCACGCGAGCGGCACCCGGGGCTATCAACGCATGCTCGACTCGATGACGGGCGACAGCGCGCTCAAGCCGTTCAGCCAGGGGTATTAGGGGTTAGGTGGGGCAACCGTAGCCCGGGTGAAGCGCAGCGCAACGGGACGATCGACAGGTTGCCCCGGATTTCGCTTCGCTCCATCCGGGCTACGGCTTCAAACCGCCTTCGTCATCTCTCGCAGCCTGAACTTCTGGATCTTCCCCGTGCTCGTCTTCGGGATTTCGGCGAACACGATGTGGCGCGGCACCTTGTAGCCGGCGAGGTGCTTCTTGCACCATTGGGTGAGGTCATCGGCGCTGGCTGTCGCGCCGGCCTTGAGTTCGACGAAGGCGCAGGGCGTCTCGCCCCACTTGTCGTCCTGCTTGGCGACCACCGCCACCGCCATCACCGCCGGATGCTTGTACAGCGCGTCTTCGACTTCGATGGATGAGATGTTCTCGCCGCCGGAGATGATGATGTCCTTGCTGCGGTCCTTGAGCTGGATGTAGCCGTCGGCGTGCATGACACCGAGATCGCCGGTGTGGAACCAGCCGCCGGCAAAGGCGGCGTCGGTCGATTTCCGGTTCTTGAGATAGCCCTTCATCACCACGTTGCCGCGCATCATCACTTCGCCCATCGACGCGCCGTCGCGCGCGACCGGCTGCATGGTCTCGGGGTCCATGACGTCGAGCGCCTCCAGCGCGCCGTAGCGCACGCCCTGGCGCGCCTTCTTCGCCGCCTGCTGATCGGCGGGCAGCGCGTTCCACTCGTCGTGCCAGTCATTGACCACCGCAGGGCCGTAGCATTCGGTCAGGCCGTAGAGATGCGTGACGTTGAAGCCGGCGTCCTTCATCGCGGCCAGCACCGCCTCGGGCGGCGGCGCGGCGGCGGTGAAGAATTCGACGACATGCGGCAGCGGCTTCTTCTCGGCGTCGCTGGCATTGAGCAGCACCGACATCACGATCGGCGCGCCGCACAGATGCGTCACCTTGTGGCTCGCGATGGCGTCATACATCGCCGCCGCGCGCACATAGCGCAGGCAGACATGCGTGCCGGCAACGACCGAGATCGACCACGGGAAACACCAGCCGTTGCAGTGGAACATCGGCAGCGTCCACAGATACACCGGGTGCTTGCCCATCGAACAGGTGACGACATTGCCGACCGCGAGCAGATGCGCGCCGCGATGATGATAGACGACGCCCTTCGGATCGCCGGTGGTGCCGGAGGTGTAGTTGAGCGTGATCGCATCCCATTCGTCGTCCGGCATCGTCCAGGCGAAATCCGGATCGCCTTGCGTGATGAAGTCCTCGTATTCGATCTCGCCGAGCCGGTCGCCGGCGCCGGCATATTCCGGGTCGTCGTAGTCGATGATCAGCGGCTTGACCTTGGCGAGGCCGAGTGCCTCCTTCATCACCTTGGCATATTCGCGGTCGATGATGACGACCTTGGCGTCGGCGTGGTCGAGCGAGAAGGCGATGATGGCGGCGTCGAGCCGCGTGTTCAGCGTGTTGAGCACCGCCTGGCACATCGGCACGCCGTAATGGCATTCCAGCATCGCCGGCGTATTGGCCAGCATCGCCGAGACGGTGTCGCCGCGCTTAATGCCGCGCTTCGCCAGGGCTGACGCCAACCGCCGCGACCGCGCATAGAACTCGGCGTAATTGCGCCGCAGCTTGCCGTGGATGATGGCGGTGTGGTCCGGATAAACGCTCGCCGCGCGCTCGAGAAAGCCGAGCGGCGTCAGCGGCTGGAAGTTCGCCGGGTTGCGGTCGAGATCGGTATCGTAAGGCGTCTTGTTGGGCGCGCTGGCCATGGTCGTTTCCCCTCAATGGCGAGAGGTTAGCGAAGAAATCCGGCAACAAGCAATCTCGTCGTCCCGGGCGAGCGATAGCGAGGCCCGGGACCCATAGCCACCGGACTGTCGAGAGGACACGGCGTATGGGTCCCCGCCTTCGCGGGGACGACGTTCAGTTAACCCACAACTCCATGACGCCCTCGCGGGTCAGTTCGATCGACAAGAGCAGCATCACGGCCAGCATGATCTTGTAGAACCGCTCCTGCGGCGTCACCTTGACCAGCCAGAAGCCGAACCAGTTGGCGGCCAGCGCCAGCGGCAGCAGCACCA
>JAHCKF010000449.1 GCA_026125925.1 Pseudolabrys sp. | reverse complement strand
TCTGCTGACGTCGCCGGAAGCCGGTACGACGCGCGATTCCATCGCCGTCGATCTCGAATGGCAGGGCCAGAAATTCCAGATTCACGACACCGCCGGCCTGCGCCGCCGCTCGCGCATCGAGGAGAAGATCGAGAAGCTGTCGGTTTCCGAGACGCTCAATGCTGTGCGCTTCGCCGAAGTGGTGGTCGTGCTGCTCGATGTCGAGAACGCCTTCGAAGAGCAGGACCAGAAGATCGCCGATCTGATCGAGAGCGAGGGCCGCGCGGTGGTGATTGCGGTCAACAAATGGGATTTGAAGGAGCGCGCGCCGGGCGACATATCGCGGCTGCGCGAGCGCGCGCGCGAGAAGCTGATGCAGTTGCCGGAGGTGCCGCTGGTCGCGGTGTCGGCGCTCACGGGCGAGGGGCTCGATCGCCTGATGCAGGCGATCGTCGATGCCTATGCGGTTTGGAACAAGCGCATTCCGACCAGCGCGCTCAATCGCTGGTTCGAGGACGCGGTGTCGGCGCATCCGCCGCCGGCGGTGTCGGGACGGCGGCTGCGCCTCAACTACATCACGCAGGCGAAATCCCGGCCGCCGAGCTTCGTCGTGTTCTGCACGCGGGCTGACGCGGTGCCGGACGCCTACAAGCGCTACCTCACCAATTCGCTGCGCGAGGCCTTCGACATGCCGGGCACGCCGGTGCGGCTGATGCTGCGCGAGAAGGCCAATCCGTTTGAAGGCCGGGCCAAGCGGAAGCATTGATGCGCTCCACTCTCCCTCCAGGGAGGGTGAAGTGCAGTGATCAGTTGTGTTTGCGCGTCTCGCGGCGCGGTAGCGTGAGCGCGATGGTCGCCGCGCCGCCGAGGCACAGCGCGGCCGCGATGCCGAGCCCGAGCGCATAACCTGCACTGAGCGAACCGACGCCGGCGGCCAGAGCGATGCCTGCGAGCTGCGCCACGCGGCTGGCGGCATTGTTGACGCCGGAGGCGAGCCCTTCGTCGCTGTCATCGACGCTCGACAGCACAGACGCCGTCAGCGGCGTGATGAGCACCGCAAAGGCGATGCCGAGCAGCACCATCGGCGCGATGACGCCCCAGCCGATCGGCAGCTCGCGCCCGAATGCCAGCCAGACGAAGGCAAGCGCCGCGCCTACAGGCCCGATGACGAGCATGGTGCGCGAGCCGATCTTGTCCGCCGCGGCGCCGAGCGCGCGCGACAGCAAACCGACGCCGAGCGTGAACGGCAGCAGCGCCGCGCCGGCCGCGGCCGGCGACAGGCCGCGTTTGTCGATGAGATCGAACGGCAGCAGGAAGAACATCAGCGCCAGGCCCCAGTAGATCAGCAGCGTGGCGACGTTCAGGCCGACGAAAGGCCGATTATTCGCGAGGCGCGGCGGTGTCATCGGCTCTGCCGTCCGGCGCTCCCAATAACCGTAGGCGAGAAAGCCGAGGAGGGCGCCTGTCAGCGCGACGGCGATCGGTAGCGCGGACGATGTGGCCGTGGCCCGCTGCTGCTCACCGATGGCGCTCAGGCCCCAGGCCAGCGCGCCGAGCGCGGCCGCGATCAGCACCGCACCGACGATGTCGAAGCCGCGTGCTTCGCGTTTGTCCGGCGGCGCGAAGGCATAGAGCAGCGCGATCGCCGCGACCGCGACCGGCGGATTGAGCCAGAACACCGCCTGCCAGCCGAAAGTCTCAGTCAGCCAGCCGCCGAGCACAGGGCCGCCGGCCGTGGTCAATGCCGACGCGGCGGCCCAGACGCCGACGGCGCGATTGCGTTCGTCCTTCGGATAGATCGCGCCGATCAAAGCGAGGCTCGCCGGCGTCAGCAGCGCGGCGCCGATGCCTTGCACGGCACGCGCCGCGATCAGCCAGCCGATGCCGGAGGCGAGCGCGCAGGCGATCGACGCCAGGGCGAAGACGAGGCAGCCGAGCGTGAGGATGCGCGCCTTGCCGTAGCGGTCGGCGAGCGCACCGCCGATCAGCGTCAGCGCGGCCAGCGCCAGCACATAGCCGTTGAGCACCCATTGCACCGAGGCGAGGTCCGCGCCCAAGCTGGTGCGCAGCGCCGGCAACGCCACCGTGAGCGCCGAGCCGTCGATGAAGGCCATCGCCGAGGCCAGCACGCAGCCGGCGAGCACCGCGGTGCGACGAGCCGGCGCGATCTCACGGCCGGCGGCGCGCGGACAGGCTTCGGCGTCGATGACGCCGCGGCAACTGGGTTCCACGAAGGGCTGGGACATCCGGCGCGCTCCTTCAGTCGGAGATAGCGAAGGCCGCCGCGTTCCGCGAGTCTGGAAGGCTGGGCGAGCCGGGAGCGCTCTTTGCTTCACCCTCCCCTGGAGG
>JAHCKF010000448.1 GCA_026125925.1 Pseudolabrys sp. | reverse complement strand
TCGCACCTCAGGATGACGGGACAGGAGCTGAAACTAGCCATGCCCCTCCGCCTCATCTTCATGGGCACGCCGGATTTCGCGGTGCCGACCTTGCTGGCACTCAATGCCGCCGGTCACGACATCGTCGCCGTCTATACGCGCGCTGCGAAACCGGGCGGACGGCGTGGCCTCGATCTGGTGCCGACGCCGGTCGAACGCGAAGCGACAAAGCTCGGCCTCAAAGTGCTCACGCCGAAGTCGCTGCGCAATGACGAGGCGCAGGCCGAATTCGCGGCTTTCAATGCCGATGCCGCCATCGTCGTCGCCTACGGGCTGATCCTGCCGAAACCGATCCTCGAGGCACCAAAGCTCGGCTGCTTCAACGTGCATGCCTCGCTGCTGCCGCGCTGGCGCGGCGCGGCGCCGATTCACCGCGCCATCATGGCCGGCGACGCCGAGACCGGCGTCACCATCATGCAGATGGACGAGGGCCTCGACACCGGCGCGATGACGATGCGCGAGGCGATGCCGATCGCGCCCGACGCCACAACCGGCGAACTGCACGATGCGCTCGCCGCGCTCGGCGCGCGGCTGATGCCGGTGGCGCTGGCCGCGGCCGATCGCGGCTCGCTGACGCCAACGCCGCAACCGACCGAGGGCGTCACCTACGCCGAGAAGATCTCCAAGAGTGAATCGCGCATCGACTGGGGCAAGCCGGCGCGCGCCGTGCACAATCACATTCGCGGCCTGTCGCCGTTTCCCGGCGCCTGGTTCGAATTCGATGGCGCGCGTGTGAAAGTGTTGCGCTCGACGCTGGGGCAGGGCGCCGGCGCGCCCGGCACCGCGCTCGACGATCATCTTACCATCGCCTGCGGCGACGGCGCGGTGCGCCTGGTTCAGGTGCAGCGCGAGGGCAAGAAGGCCATGAGCGCCGAGGAATTCCTGCGCGGCAATTCAGTCACCAAAGGTTCCACCGTCGGTTAATGTCGTCCCCGCGAAGGCGGGGACCCATACGCCGTGTACTATCGAGAGGCTGCGGAGTATGGGTCCCGGGTCTCGCTTCGGTCGCCCGGGACGACAGAGAAAATACGAATGCCGCGCTACAAACTCATCATCGAATATGACGGGGCGCCGTTCTGCGGCTGGCAGTATCAGGCCGACCAGGTCACGGTACAGGGCGTGCTGACGCAGGCCGTAAAGGCGCTGTCCGGTGAGGACGTGCTGGTGCAGGGCGCCGGCCGTACCGATGCCGGCGTGCATGCGCGGGGTCAGGTGGCTCACGTTGACCTCACGCGCGAATGGCGCACCGACACGGTGCGCGATGCGCTCAATGCTCACCTGCGGCCGCATCCGGTGGCGGTGCTCAGCGCCGAGCAGGTCGGCGACGATTTCAACGCCCGCATGTCGGCGATCAAGCGGCATTACTTCTACCGCATCGTCAACCGCCGCCCCGATCTCACCTTCGATCGCAACTACGCTTGGCGCGTGGCGCGGCCGCTCGATGCCGACGCCATGCATCACGCGGCGCAGCGCCTTGTCGGCAAGCACGACTTCACGACGTTCCGCTCCACCGAATGTCAGGCCAAGTCGCCCGACAAGACGCTCGACCGTCTCGACGTCACGCGTATCGGTGACGAGGTGCATGTCTTCGCCTCGGCCCGCTCGTTCCTGCACAACCAGGTGCGCTCGATGGTCGGCACCTTGATGAGCACCGGCCTCACGGGGCCGGGTGCCTGGACGGCGGACGATATGACGCGGGCGCTGGAAGCGCGCGATCGCGCCGCCTGCGGCCAGGTGGCCCCGCCGGACGGGCTCTATCTGATGAAGGTGGATTATTGACGCCGCGCCCGCGGCAGGTCGTGCCTTCCTGCAACGATACCGCCCTGTCGGACGTTACCTTGTTCGGGGTAACGGCTTTCAACACAGGAGCGATCTCATGAGCACTTTCGGCACGGCGGTCTGGTCGGGCGGTTTGAAGGACGGCAAGGGCGCGATCTCGACCAAGAGCGGCGCGCTCAAGGATTATCCTTACGGCTTTGCCGCGCGCTTCGAAGGCAAGCCCGGCACCAATCCGGAAGAGCTGATCGGCGCGGCGCACGCCGGCTGCTTCACCATGGCGCTGTCGCTGATCCTGGGTGAGGCCGGTCTCACCGCTGAGAAGATGGAAACGCAGGCCGACGTCAATTTGGTCAAGCAGGACGACGGCTTCGCCATCACCAAGGTGCATCTGACGCTGAAGGCCAAAATCCCCGGCGCCGACGACGCCAAGTTTCAGGACCTCGCCGCCAAGGCCAAGGCCGGCTGCCCGGTGTCGAAACTGCTGAAGGCGGAGATCACGCTGGACGCGAAGCTG
>JAHCKF010000447.1 GCA_026125925.1 Pseudolabrys sp. | reverse complement strand
CACGCTCGACCGCTGGCCGGACAAGGTCCGGCTGATGCAGAAGAACTGGATCGGCCGCTCCGAAGGCCTGCTGGTCCGCTTCATGCTGGACACCGCGACGACGCCGTCCGGTGAGACCGAACTGGAAATCTTCACGACGCGGCCGGACACCCTGTTCGGCGCCAAGTTCATGGCGATCGCGCCCGACCATCCGCTGGCGCAGGCCGCCGCGGCGAAGAATCCGAAGCTCGCCGCGTTCATCGCCGAGGCCAAGCATCTCGGCACGTCGCAGGAAGCGATCGACACCGCCGAGAAGATGGGTTTCGACACCGGCATCCGCGCCGTGCATCCGCTCGATGCCAACTGGAAGCTGCCGGTCTATGTCGCCAACTTCATCCTGATGGATTACGGCACCGGCGCCATCTTCGGCTGCCCGGCGCACGATCAGCGCGACCTCGACTTCGTCAACAAATACGGCCTCGGTAATACGCCGGTGGTGCTGCCGCCGGGGCAGGACCCGAACACGTTCGTCGTCACCGACACCGCCTATGACGGCGACGGCACGATGTTCAATTCCAAGAACGACGTCATCGATCTCAACGGTCTGACGCCGGTGGCGGCCTTCGACAAGATCGCCAATCTGCTGGCGGCAACGACGCGCGGCAACCGCCCGGTGGCTCAGCGCCAGGTCAATTATCGCCTGCGGGACTGGGGTATTTCGCGCCAGCGCTACTGGGGTTGTCCGATCCCGGTCATCCACTGCGACAAGTGCGGCGTGGTGCCGGCGCCGGTCGAAAGCCTGCCGGTCAAGCTGCCGGACGATGTCACCTTCGACAAGCCGGGCAATCCGCTCGACCGCCATCCGACCTGGAAGAACGTCAAGTGCCCGTCCTGCGGCGGCGATGCGCGTCGCGAGACCGACACCATGGATACCTTCGTCGACTCGTCGTGGTACTTCGCACGCTTCACCGATCCGTGGAACGAGAATGCGCCGACCACGCCGGCGGTCGCCAATGCCTGGATGCCGGTCAATCAATATATCGGCGGCATCGAGCACGCGATTTTGCATCTTCTGTATTCGCGCTTCTTCACCCGCGCGATGAAGAAGACCGGCCACATCGGCATGGACGAGCCGTTCGCCGGCCTGTTCACGCAGGGCATGGTCGTGCACGAGACCTATCGCGACAAGGTCGGCAATTGGGTCGAGCCCGCCAATGTCACCATCGAAGGCATGGGCGATACGCGCACCGCGAAACTGTCCGCGACCGGCGAACCGATCGAGATCGGCTCGATCGAGAAGATGTCGAAGTCGAAGAAGAACACCGTCGATCCCGACGACATCATCGCGTCCTACGGCGCCGACACCGCACGCTGGTTCATGCTGTCGGATTCACCACCCGAACGCGACGTCATCTGGACCGAGGAAGGCGTGCAGGGCGCCTGGCGTTTCGTGCAGCGGCTGTGGCGTCTGATCGGCGAAGTCGCCGACGTCACCGGACCACAAAGCCGCCCCGAAACTTTTGGTCCGGACTCACAAAAAATTCGCAAGGCGGCGCACCGCGCGCTGAGCAATGTCAGCGACGACATCGCCAAACTGCGCTTCAACCGCTGCGTCGCGCACATCTACGAGTTCGCCAATGCGCTGTCGGATTCCATCGGTTCGGCGGAGACGGCGCCGTCGCCGGATTTCGCCTGGAGCCTGCGCGAGGCCGGCGACATCCTGGTCCGCCTGTTCCAGCCGATGATGCCGCACCTCGCCGAGGAGTGCTGGGCCGCGCTCGGCCACAAGAGCCTGGTCGCCACCGAAAAGTGGCCGCAGGTCGAGACGGCGCTTCTGGTCGAAAGCTCGATCACCCTGCCGGTTCAGGTCAACGGCAAGAAGCGGGCCGATGTCACGGTGCCGCGCGAGGCCGGGAAAGACGAGATTGAGGCTGCCGTTCTCGCTCTCGATGAGGTAAAAAAGGTGCTGGACGGCAAGAGCCCGAAAAAGGTCATCGTCGTACCGCAGAGGATCGTGAATGTCGTCGTCTAACGCCTCACGTCTGGTCCGCGCCGCGCTGGCGCTTGCGCTCGCCGGCTTGACCGCCGGCTGCTTCCAGCCGCTCTACGGCTCGTCATCGTCGCCGACCGGCACCAGTGCGCCGGGCATCGTTGACAAGCTCAGCTCGGTCGAGGTGCTGCCGATCGACGCGCCGAACGGCACGCGTACCGCGCGCATCGCGGTCGAAGTTCGCAACGGCCTGATCTCCAATCTCACCGGTGGCGGACCGGCCGCAGCCACCGCCTACCAGCTCACGATCAAGCTCAATGCCAGTAACCGCCAGGTGATCGTCGACATCAACAGCGCCCGGCCCGAGATCCAGA
>JAHCKF010000446.1 GCA_026125925.1 Pseudolabrys sp. | reverse complement strand
TTCCCCTTCATCTTCCGCGGCGCGCTCGACGTGCGCGCCTCGACCATCAACATGGAAATGAAGATCGCCGCGGCGAAAGCGCTGGCGGCGCTGGCGCGCGAAGACGTGCCGGACGAAGTGGCGGCGACCTATGGCGGCCGGCTCAAATTCGGTCCGGAATACATCATCCCGACGCCGTTCGACCCGCGCCTGATGTCCTACGTGCCGCCGGCTGTGGCCAGGGCGGCGATGGATACCGGCGTTGCGCGCAAGCCGATCGAGGACATGGCGGCGTACAAGGAGCAGCTTTCCGCCCGCCGCGATCCGATCGCCGGCACGCTGCAGCAGGTCTATGCGCGCCTGCGCCGTTCGCCGCAGCGCGTCGTCTTTGCCGAAGGCGAGGAGGAGCAGGTCATCCGCGCCGCCGCCTCCTTCGTCACGCAGGGGCTCGGCACCGCGCTGCTGGTCGGCCGCGAGGACCGCGTCAAGGAAACCGCGAAGGAAGCCGGCATCGAGCTCGGCAACGGCATCGAAATCATCAATGCCGCGCTGTCGAAACGCAACGGCGTCTACCTCAACTATCTCTACGAGCGCCTGCAGCGCCGCGGCTATCTGCTACGCGACTGCCAGCGCCTGGTGAATACCGACCGCAACCACTTTGCCGCGCTGATGGTGGCGAACGGCGACGCCGACGCCATGGTGGCCGGCGTGACGCGCAACTTCTCGGTGGCGCTGGAAGACGTGCGCCGGGTCATCGACCCCAAGCCCGGCCATCGCGTCATCGGCCTGTCGCTGGTGGTGGCGCGCGGCCGCACCGTGCTGGTCGCCGACACCGCGATCACCGAACTGCCGAGCGGCGAAGACCTCGCCGATATCGCCATCGAGGCCGCCGGCGTCGCCAAGCGGCTTGGCTATGTGCCCCGCGTCGGGATGCTCGCCTTCTCGACCTTCGGCCACCCGGCCGGCGAGCGCTCGGAAAAGGTCATCGAAGCCGTTCGGATCCTCGACCACCGCCGCGTCGATTTCGAATATGAAGGCGACATGGCGGCCGACGTCGCGCTCAATCCTGAACTGGCCACCGCCTACCCGTTCAACCGCTTGTCCGGGCCGGCCAATGTGCTGGTGATGCCGGCGTTCCACTCGGCGTCGATCTCGACCAAGATGCTGCAGGAGCTCGGCGGCGCCACCGTCATCGGCCCGCTGCTGGTCGGCCTCGACCGGCCGGTGCAGATCGTGCCGCTGGGAGCGAAGGACGCCACGCTGGTCAATATGGCGGCGCTGGCGGCGTTCAATGTGAGCGGCTAACACTGTCGCAGCCGGGCAAGGATCGCCCGGCCGGGAATCAATTCGAGGAAACGCCATGCCAGACCATGCCCTCAGCGGCGTCATCGCCGCCGTCGCCACTCCGATCACCGAGGACGGTTCGCCCGACCTCGCCCGCGCCACCAAGCTTGCGCGCTATCTGCTCGACAACGGCTGCGACGGGCTCAACGTGCTCGGCACTACCGGCGAAGCGACCTCGTTCTCGCTCGAAGAGCGAAAGCGCGTGATGGACGCCTACAAGTCCGCGGGCCTGCCGCTCGACCGGTTGATGGTCGGCACCGGGGCTGCCGCGGTCGCCGACGCCATCGCGCTGACGCAGCACGCCTCGGCGCTCGGTTTTGCCGGCGCGCTGGTGCTGCCGCCGTTCTATTACAAGGGCGTGCCCGACGACGGGCTGGTCGCCTATATCGAGGCGATCGTGAACGCCACGGCCGCGAAGCCGATCCCGATCTACCTGTATCACTACCCGCAGCAGTCAGGCCTGCACTGGCACGTGCCGCTGGTGCGCCGCCTGCTCGACCGCTTCGGCGCCCGCATCGTGGGACTGAAGGATTCCTCGGGCGACATGAACTATGCCCGCGAGGCCCAAGCGATCGGCAAGCACTTCGCCGTGTTCCCCTCGACCGAGGCCGTGCTGCTCGACGCCCGCGCCGGCGCATTCGCGGGCTGCATCTCGGCGACCGCGAACCTGAACGCCGATCTTTGCCAACTGGCCTGGGCCAAGGGCGACAAGGCCGCGCACGACGCCGCGGTGACGATCCGCAAGCTGTTCGACGGCAAGGCGCTGGTATCGGGCGTGAAGTCGCTGCTCTCGCACATCCACGGCGATCCGGCGCTGGCGCGGGTCAAGCCGCCGCTGGCGGCGTTCCCGTCCGCCGACCGCGCCAGCGTGGTCGCAGGCTACGATCAGGTGCGCGGCAAACGGGTGGCGTGATCCCGAACGGCGGGAATCGGCATTCAAACGGGTTCGTGCGCCTGGGAAGCTAACGATGGCCCCGAGAGACACAACGATCGCCATTGTCGGCGGCGGCATCGGCGGACT
>JAHCKF010000445.1 GCA_026125925.1 Pseudolabrys sp. | reverse complement strand
CACCCTTGAGGGCGCGCGCGATGTCGTTGACCCGTTTCTGGGACTGCGGGTCTACCTCCCAAAGCATCCTGAAGCCGTGGTCCGGATCGACCGATCCGTCCTTGGCGGGCAGATCACGGATATGGCCGAACGAGGCGAGGACTTCGAACCCCGAGCCGAGATACTTGTTGATCGTCTTCGCCTTGGAAGGCGACTCGACAACGACAACTTTCATTTGAATCCAATGGGTTAAACGCCCGGACCCTAGCGGACAGGGCTTGAATCGTCCGATAGCGTTGGCCGGAACATGGGGAAGTAGGTCCGACCTGTCAAATAGGCGACCGGCCGGCGGAAACGACCGCAGACCTCAAATCTATGATTTCAGGCACAAAAATGAAGGTCTGGCGGCTGCGCCCGAATGCAACCGCAGGATGTATTTTTAATATACTCTATTATTAAGATTACTATTTCGGCCGCCCTGTGTAATTTTACCCGTCAGGGGATGCAAAGCGGGCGGCCGGACGGAAATCGATGCCTGAGAGCGGGTCAGAACAGGGAAGCCAGGCGGCGGTCGCCCATTACGTGGCCAGCCTGTCGAGCGATCTGGCCTCGCTGGCCCGCCGCAGCGGTCTGGAAACGCTGGGTTATCTCCTCGAAATGGTCCGGCTCGAGGCGGAAACCCTGACCCGCCATAACGGCAATGGCAACGGGAATGGCCGGCGCGGGTAGGGCCATCCATCACCTTGCCGGTGTGACCCCCAGCTTCTGCAGCAGCGCCGGGGTCGGATTGCCGTCCGGCACGAAGCCGTGTTTCTTCTGCTCGGCGCGGATGTAATCGCGGATGTCGAAGTCGATATGACCCTCGAACTCGGCGACCTTGTAGCCGAGCGCCGCGAGCTTGCGCTGCAGCGCGATGCGGGCGTCGCGCGACAGCGGCCGGTCGTCCTTGGGCCAGGCGGCGCGGATCGGGATGCCGCCGTGTAGCCGGTCGGCGAGATGGCCGACCGCGATCGCGTAGGCATCGGAGTTGTTGTACTCCTTCAGCACCAGGAAGTTCGGCGTGACGATGAAGGCCGGACCTCTGGCGCCGCTCGGGAAAAACAGGATGGCCTGGCCGATCTCCGGCGCGTCACGCGGGAACGGCTTACCGTCGGCTCGCCGCACGCCGAGCTTCGTCCACTCGGCGAAAGTGGCGCGGCTCTTCATGGTGTCGAAGCCGTTCGGCACCATGACCTCGAAGCCCCATGGCACGTCGCTCCGCCATTTCCAGGCGCTCAGATAATTGGCGGTGGAGGCGAGCACGTCGGGCACGTTGCTCCACAGATCGGCGCGGCCGTCGCCGGAGAAGTCGACGGCGTAATCGACGACGTTCGACGGCATGAACTGGCTCTGCCCCATGGCGCCGGCCCACGACGACACCATCTGCGGACGGGCAAAGCCGTTCCTCTGCATGATGCCCATGGCGACGATGAGCTCGTTGCGGAAATAGGGATGGCGGTATTTGATGAACGCCAAGGTCGCCAGCGAGCGGAACGCATCCCACTTGTCTTTGGCCGCGCCGTAGTCGGTTTCCATGCCCCACAGCGACACGAGGATCCAGCGCTCGACGCTGTACTTCTTCTCCACGGCGACCAAGGTCTTCGACCATTCCTCGGCCTTGGCCAGACCACGCTTGATGCGGCCCGGCGAGGCGAGCGCGTTGATGTATTCGCCGACCGGCTTGCCGTATTCCGGTTGGCGCTGGGTCGCGGCGATGACGCGCTGGTCGGGCGTCACGCCGCTCATCGCGGTATCGAAGGTCGCGCGTGTGATGCCCTTGGCCTGCGCGTCCGGCCACAGCGCGTTGACGAAGGCGGAAAAGGACTGATCCGGCGCCGCGCGTTGCGCCGAAGCGGGCGCGGCAGCCGCCATTATCAGGACCACGATCAGCAAGGCGCGAAAGAGCGGCACGGGCGATCCAGCGGTTCGATTCGGACCTCGTCAGTCTACACCAGCGACACCATGGCGCCGCCGTGGCGTTCCAACCGACCCGCCAGTTCGAGCTCGAGCAGCACCGTGCGCACCACCGCCGGCGAAGTGCCGGACAACCGTACCAGGTCGTCGAGCGAGATCGGCGACGGTCCGAGCAGGCCGACGATGCGGCCGCGCTCGTCATCGGCCGGCTCGTGATCGGGCGGCAGCGGTTCGTCGCGCTCCGGCTCCTCGATCGGCTCGATGCCTCGGCCAAGGATCGGCTCGACGGCGTTGATGACGTCGCCGGCTTCGGTGACGAGGGTTGCGCCCTGCTTGAGGAGGCCGTTGGTGCCTTCGGCGCGGGGATCGAGGGGCGAGCCCGGCACGGCGAAGACTTCGCGGCCCTGTTCGCCGGCCATGCGCGCGGTGATCAGCGAGCC
>JAHCKF010000444.1 GCA_026125925.1 Pseudolabrys sp. | reverse complement strand
GACGCGGCCCCCGAGCCGCTGACCGGCAACAGCATCGATCTCGGCGCCATCGCCGCCGAATTCCTGGTGCTGGCCATCGATCCCTATCCGCGCAAGGAAGGGGCGCAGTTTGCACCTCCTGCGGTTGAGAAGGGCGGCAATTACCCCTTCGCCGCCCTGACAGCGCTGAAGAAAGAACCGGGAAACAGCAAGAACTGAAACGGCTTGTCACGTTCGGCGCACCGAGTATGGTGCCCGGCGAGCGTCGAATCCAGCGCTCGTACCGTTCTCGTGGGGCGCATGATCCCAATGCTGGGAAGTCATTTCGGACGCCATGATCATGTCCCTGATTGTCACCGCCTGTCGGCCGTCTGCGCCATCGCCTGAGCCGCGTCATGCCCGATAATATTCGCATTGCGATTGACGCGATGGGCGGCGACCACGGCCCGTCTGTGGTCTTGCCGGGCTGTGATATCGCGCTCGAGCGCCATCCCGACATGCAGTTTCTATTGTACGGCGACAGCGCCTCGGTCGAGCCGGTACTCGCTACGCTGCCGCGCCTGAAGGCGAAATCCACCTTCACCCACACCGAAGTGTCGATCCGCATGGACGACAAGCCGAGCCAGGCTCTGCGCTATGGCCGCGGCAAGTCGTCGATGTGGCTGGCGATCGACGCGGTGAAGAAGGGCGAGGCCGACGTCGCGGTGTCGGCCGGCAATACCGGCGCGCTGATGGCGATGTCCTGGTTCAACCTGAAAATGATGGAGGGCATCGAGCGCCCGGCCATCGCCGGCCTGTGGCCGACGCTGAAGGGCGAGTCCGTGGTGCTCGATGTTGGTGCCGCGATCGGGGCCGACGAAGCCCACCTCATCAATCTCGCCGTCATGGGCAGCGCCATGGCCCGCGTGCTGTTCGACATCGAACGGCCGACCGTGGGTCTCCTCAATATCGGCGTCGAGGAAGTCAAAGGCCTCGAACAGGTGCGCGAGGCCGGCCGCATCCTGCGCGAGGGCGATTTCCCGCATTTCGACTATCAAGGCTTCGTCGAGGGCGACGACATCGGCAAGGGTACGGTGGACGTCGTTGTCACCGAAGGCTTTGCCGGCAACATCGCGCTGAAGACCGCCGAGGGTACCGCCAAGCAGTTCGCGCAATACCTGCGCGCCGCCATGGGCCGGACCTGGCGCTCGCGGCTCGGCTATCTGCTGGCCAAACCGGCCTTCGACACGCTGCGCGAAAAAATGGATCCGCGGAAGGCCAATGGCGGCGTCTTTTTGGGCCTCAACGGCGTTGTCATCAAAAGCCACGGTGGCGCCGATGCCGAAGGTTACGCCTCGGCGATTGATATGGGTTACGACATGATCCGGTACGAGCTTCTCGCCAAGATCGGCCAATCTTTGGCCCGCGATCTTCAGGCGCGCGCCGCCGCGCAAGAGAGCAAGGAAGCGGCCAAGGACGCGGCGACGGAACCGGTGGCGAATGGGGCGGCCTCGTGAGTGTTATTCGTTCGGTTATTCTGGGCTGCGGCAGCTATCTGCCGGCGCGTATCCTGTCCAATGACGAGTTGGCGAAGACGGTCGACACCACCGATGAGTGGATCGTGCAGCGCACCGGTATCCACGAGCGCCACATCGCCGCCGACGGTGAGCTGACCTCGGACCTCGCCACCCACGCTGCCAAGGCGGCGCTGGCGCACGCCCATGTCGACGCGAGCAGCATCGACCTCATCATTCTCGCCACCGCGACGCCCGACCAGACCTTCCCGGCGACGGCGGTGACGGTGCAGAACAATCTAGGCATCTCCTCCGGCTTCGCCTTCGACCTCCAGGCGGTGTGCTCCGGCTTCGTCTACGCGCTGTCGGTCGCCGACAGCATGCTGCGCACCGGCCCGCACAAGCGGGCGCTGGTGATCGGCGCCGAGACCTTCTCGCGCATCCTCGACTGGAACGACCGCACGACCTGCGTGCTGTTCGGCGACGGGGCGGGGGCCGTGGTGCTCGAGGCCCAGGAGCAGCCGGGCGCCACCACCGACCGGGGCATCCTCACCACCCATTTGCGCTCGGACGGCAAGCACAAGTCCAAGCTCTATGTCGACGGCGGCCCGTCCTCGACCCAGACCGTCGGCCACCTGCGCATGGAAGGCCGCGAGGTGTTCAAGCACGCGGTGGTCATGATTACCGACGTCATCGAGGACGCCTTCGCCGCCACCGGGACCACCGCCGCCGACATCGACTGGTTCGTCCCGCACCAGGCCAACAAGCGGATCATCGACGGATCGGCCCATAAACTGGGTATTTCGCCGGAAAAGGTGGTGATGACGGTGGATCGCCACGGCAATACCTCGGCCGCCTCGATCCCCTTGGCGCTGGCCGATGCGGTGGCCGACCGCCGGATCA
>JAHCKF010000443.1 GCA_026125925.1 Pseudolabrys sp. | reverse complement strand
TGGCCAGCGCGGCCTTGGCAGCGCCCTCGCCCTTGTGGCCGTGCAGGCCGCCCAGACGCGCACGCGCCTGCGCTTCGTTGTCGACGGTGAGGATGCCGTTGCCGAGCGCAACGCCGCGCAAGGTCAGATCCATCAGGCCGCGGCACGATTCATTCGACACCAGGTCGAAGTGATAGGTCTCGCCCTGGATGACACAGCCGAGCGCGACGACGCCGGCGAACTTGCCCTTGTTCTTCGGCGCCTCGAGCGTCATGGCGATGGCGCCGGGAACCTCGAGCGCGCCGGGAACGGTGACGACCTCGTAGGTCGCGCCGGCTTCGGTCAGCACCGACTTCGCGCCGCGCAGCAACTCGTCGGCGATGGCGTCATAGAAACGCGCCTCGACGATCAGGACGTGCGGCGTCCTGGTCTTGCCGGCAGTCTTGCCCGCAGTTTTGCCGGCCGCGGCTTGCGGCGCGCGCGCTTTGGCGCTGGTCTTCTTGGCCATAATTCATCAATTCCTTGGTTGGGCCGGGGTCGTAGCAAGGGCCCGCCCGCTCCACAAGGGTTAGCGGGTTTCCATCAGCCGCGCGGCATAGCGCGCCATGGTGTCGACCTCGAGATTGATCGTATCGCCCGCTTTCAAGGCGCCGAAAGTGGTCACGGTCAACGTATGCGGTATGATCAGCACGGTAAATTCGTCGCCTTTGACCTCGTTCACGGTCAGCGACACCCCATCGAGCGCCACCGAACCCTTCGGCGCGACGAAACGCGCCAGATCGTGCGGCGCGCGCAAGGTGAAACGCGCCATCTCGGTCATGTCGTCGCGGGCAACGACCGTGGCCAGGCCATCGACATGGCCAGCGACCAGATGGCCGCCGAGTTCGTCGCCGATCTTCAGCGGGCGCTCGAGATTGATGCGCGCGCCGGCGCGCCAGCGTCCGACCGTGGTGATCGCGAGCGTCTCGGCGGCGGCATCGGCGGCAAAGAACGTGCGGCCGCCCTCCTCGCCCTTGTCCACCACCGTGAGGCAGACGCCGTTGCAGGCGATCGAGGCGCCGTCGATCAGTTCGGCCAGCGGATAGCACGTATAGATCGTCAGCCGCGACAGGTTGTTGGCGCGGGCTTCGACCGAGCGGATTTCGCCAAGGTCGGTGACAATGCCGGTGAACATCACTCTGCCTCTTGTCCCGGACGCGGTGCAGCACGCAGCGTCAGCGAAGTGATGCACCGCAGAGCCGGGACCTTCCCGAACTCGACGGCTGAAACGACCCCGGGTCTGCACCGCAACGCTCCGCGTTGCGATGCGCCCGGGGAAAGTTCAAAGGCCTCAGCTTCACGTCCGCACATAATGCTCGATCGTGTCAGGGCCAAGCTGCTCGCTCTCTATCAGCTTGAGGCTGCCGGTGAGCTTGTCGAGCGGCATGCCTTCGAGCGGATCGATACCCTTGTCGCCGATATCGCGCGAGCCGCGGAACAGCACGAACTCATCGACCATGCCGGCAGCGGTGAAGGAAGCCGCGACGGTCGGACCGCCCTCCACCATCAGCCGCGTGATGCCGTTCTCCGCCAGCACCTTCATGATCTCATCGAGATCGAGGCGGCCTTGCGTATCGTCGACGCGGAACACCTTGCAGCCCTTCTGCGTCAGGAAGTCCTCGGCCACCTCGGACGCCTTCTTCGAGCAGAAGATGAAAGTCGGCACGTCGCCGACGGTCGAGACCACCGACAACGACAGCGGAATGCGCAAATTGGCGTCGAGCACGACGCGCACCGGCGATCGCTCATAGAGGCCCGGAAGCCGCGTGGTCAGTTGCGGATTGTCAGAAAGAATAGTGCCGAGCCCGACCAGAATGGCGTCGTTCTGGGTGCGGATCATGAAGACACGGTCACGCGCATCGACTTCGGTGATCGGCGCCGGCTTGCGGCCTGCGAGGCCCGCCTTGCCGTCGGCCGACACCGCAAGCTTGAGCGTCACATGCGGCCGGCCGGACGTGATGCGCACGATGTGGCCGGCATGAGCGGCGCGCGCTTCGTCAGCGCAGAGGCCAACATCGACCGTGATGCCGGCCTCGCGCAGCCGGGCATGACCCTGCCCCGCGACTTCCGGGTTCGGGTCTTCTAGCGCGGAAACGACGCGGGCCACGCCGGCCTTGATGATGGCGTCGGCGCAAGGCGGCGTCTTGCCTTCGTGCGAGCACGGCTCGAGCGTCACATAGAGCGTCGCGCCCTTGGCGGCGCGCTTGGCGCGGCGCAGCGCCTCGGTCTCGGCATGCGGCCGGCCGCCGGGCTGCGTCCAGCCGCGGCCGACGATGACGCCGCCCTTCACCAGCACGGCGCCGACCGCCGGATTGGGCCAGGTATTGCCAAGCCCGCGGCGGCCGAGCGCCAGCGCGA
>JAHCKF010000442.1 GCA_026125925.1 Pseudolabrys sp. | reverse complement strand
TGCCGCGACGTGTTCCTGAAGGTCGAGCGCTCCGACACGCCCTTCACGCGCGGCTACAATGCCGGCCAGGTGATCCGCGTCCCGGTGGCCCATGGCGAGGGCAATTACATCGCCGATGGCGAGACCATCGCGCGGCTGGAAGGCGAGGGCCGGGTGATTTTCCGCTACTCGTCGCCGGACGGCATGATCGATCCGGACTGGAACCACAATGGCGCCATCAACGCCATCGCCGGCATCGTCAACGACCGGGGCAACGTGCTCGGCATGATGCCGCACCCTGAAAATCACGTCGAAGCCGAGATCGGCTCGACCGACGGCCGCGGCCTGTTCGCCGGCCTGGCCGAGGCGCTCAAACGCGCCGCCTGACGTCATCTTCCTGATTATATGAGATAATTTCGACTCGACCCGTTGTCATTGGGGGAGGCCATCGCCTCCACCTTCGCGCTTGCTTGCGCGTACTATATCGTTAAGGTTGTGTTATCTGAAAATACAACCAGAGGGGGATCGCAATGGCTCGTGCACGTTTGGGCTTTCTGCCGCTGCTCGCAGCGGTCATGGTCGCGGCTGGTGTCGGGGCGGCGCAGGCGGATACGCAGCAGGTCGTCGCCACCGTCAACCTCAGCGGCTTCACCAACAACTCGATCGTTACCGGCTTTGAATCGTCGGACGTCTTCGACGGCTATCACTCCTGCTCGACGGGCAGCAATTCCAACTGCTCGGCGACCAACTCCTACGGAGCGATCCCGAAGAACATCGGCAACATGCTGTGCCTGCCGAGCGGCGTCAGCTACTCGATCTCCTCGAGCTGCCAGAGCCTGATCGACTCCGGCAAATCGAACTCCTGCCAGAAGAATTCGGCCAGCGGCCGGTGCGGCGGCAACGCCATTTACCCGGTCTGCAACTACCGCACGGTCGACAACACCGGCGTCAAGCCGACCTGGACCTGGAATCTGAGCATTTCGAACGGCGTCGTCCAAGTGAACTGCTCGCAGAGCAATTATCAGGGCTACACCCAATAGTTCGATCGAACTTTATTGCCCGGCAGCGAGTGCGCCCGTGGCGACGCGGGCTCACTCGGCGCTTGCTGGGACGAGCCGCGGGCCCACCGCACCGGCGCCATCGAAGCCCGCGCAAATCCGCAGGCAAACGCGTGCTTTTTCCTCTGGACGCTTGGGAAAAGGGGGGCTAGCCGCGGGCTTTATCTATGCTAGGTGAAATCCCAATGCGCCTCGCGTTCGGGCCGGAAACCTATGCTCGCCAACAACGTCAAAATCACCCCGGAACTGGTCGCCGAACACGGCCTCAAGCCGGACGAGTACCAGCGCATTCTGGACCTGATCGGCCGCGAGCCGACTTTGACCGAACTCGGCATCTTCTCGGCGATGTGGAACGAGCATTGCTCGTACAAGTCCTCCAAGGTCCACTTGCGCGGGCTACCGACCAAGGCGCCGTGGGTGATCCAGGGGCCGGGCGAAAACGCCGGCGTCATCGACATCGGCGACGGGCTCGCCTGCGTCTTCAAGATGGAGAGCCACAACCACCCAAGCTATATCGAGCCCTATCAGGGCGCGGCGACCGGGGTCGGCGGCATCCTGCGCGACGTGTTCACCATGGGCGCACGGCCGATCGCCTGTCTCAACGCGCTGTCCTTCGGCGCGCCCGAGCACCCGAAGACGCGGCATCTGGTGTCCGGCGTGGTGGCCGGCATCGGCGGCTACGGCAATTCGTTCGGCGTGCCGACCGTCGGCGGCTCGGTGCGCTTCCACAAGCGCTATGACGGCAACATCCTTGTCAACGCCATGGCGGTCGGCCTCGCCGAGACGGACAAGATCTTCTACGCCGCGGCGTCCGGCGTCGGCATGCCGATCGTCTATCTCGGCTCCAAGACCGGCCGCGACGGCATTCACGGCGCGTCGATGGCGTCCGCGGAATTCGACGACAAGAGCGACGAGAAACGCCCGACCGTGCAGGTCGGCGATCCCTTCTCGGAAAAACTATTGTTGGAAGCCTGCCTCGAGATCATGGCCAAGGATTGCGTCATCGCCATCCAGGACATGGGCGCGGCAGGCCTCACGTCATCGGCGACCGAAATGGGCGCCAAGGGTAATCTCGGCGTCACGCTCGATCTCGACAAGGTGCCGTGCCGCGAAGAGGGCATGACCGCCTACGAGATGATGCTGTCGGAGAGCCAGGAGCGCATGCTCATGGTGCTCAAGCCCGACAAGGAAAAGGAAGCGGAAGACATCTTCCGCAAGTGGGGTCTCGATTTCGCGGTGGTCGGCGAAACCACGCCCTCGATGCGCTTCATCGTCAAGCACCGCGGCGAGGTGATGGCCGATCTGCCGATCAAGCAGCTCGGCGATAGCGCGCCGGAATACAAGCGGCCT
>JAHCKF010000441.1 GCA_026125925.1 Pseudolabrys sp. | reverse complement strand
ATGCCGTCGCGCATTCGGTCGAGCTGCGCGGCGTAGCGCAGCCACAGCCCTTCGGCCGCGCGTTTTGGGTCGAGGGCGATCTTGCCGAGCACCCAGCCCGAGGCGCCGATCTGCTGGAAATACATGTCGCGGGCGAAGTCGTAGCCGCCGGGTCTGAGCGGTGTCAGCGGCGGCGCCAGGTGCGCCTTGAACGACACGAAGGCGCCGACCGGAGGGGCTGCGTCCTTGCGCACCGAGACGCGCACCCGTTCGGGTTTGGGCGCGATGCGCGGCGCCTCGAAGCTCTCGACGCGAACGACTACGCGGTCGCTGCGGGCCCGCTCCTCCCGGATCTCGACGAAGCCCTTGACCTGCGCCTGCCAGGTCGAAGCCGCTATCACCGGATGGCCGATGCGCAGCGTCTGCAACGTGGCAATCGCGAAACCGCAGGTGATGGCCGCCGCGCCGAGCGCCAGCGGAAATCCGACCGGATGGCGCCGCGCCGCATGGACGGCGCCGAGCGCCGCCGCAGCGACGGCCAAGGCGGCCCACCAGGCGGGCTCACGGTCGGCGGTGAAGTAGATTGCGACTCCGGCGCCGAACGCGACCGGCAGCCACGGCAGCAGCCGTCCCGGCGCGATCTCGGCCGCGGCCCAGCCGGCGAGTGTGCGACGCGCGCGCTCGGTCCACGCCGCGCCTTGCGACACGGCTGCGGCGCGGCGGCCGGCAACGATGGCGCCGGCAACCGCGCGCTTCCGAGGACCCGTCGGCCCGCTCCCCGCCATAACGCCACCCGCCCACAACCGAGGCGATGCTAGCGCCCGCACAGGTTGTGGCTAGGAGAACGGTTGCGAACGCAGGCGCACGACCCGCCGATTGGTCAGGCGGAAAAATCGATCTGAAGAAGGTGATTGTCGAGAAAACCGGCGACGCCCTCCACCGCTTTCGGTTCGGTGCCAAACAGCATGAAGCCCAGGCTGCGATAGAGGCCGAATGCGGGCGCGTTATAGGTGCTGACGGTGACCTGCAGGATCATCACCTGCGTCGCGGCGTGGTCGATGACCGCCTTAACCAGCGCGCGCCCGGCGCCCTGCCCCTGCAATGACGGGCTGACATAGACCGAGACCAGCGTGCCCTTGTGCCGTTCCTTCTGCCGTTCGGCGGCGACGAAACCGGCCATACCGGCGAGCGCATTATTCGCGAAAGCGCCGAAGGTGGCGTTGCGCTCCGTTCCGCTTGCGACAGTCCTGAACCACGACAGCGGCCGCTCGATCTCTTCCTCGTGGCTGGTGAGGAACGCGTCCGGCGCCGCCCGTAGCGCTTCGAGCCGCAGGGCCCGGAGCGCTTCGGCGTCCTGCTCGACGAGGCGTCGAACGACAAAGGCCAAGGGGCGCTCTCCTGCTCAGGCCTCTATTTGCCGGCCGGCTTGCCGACTTCCTTGGCGAAGGTGTCGCGCAGGCCGACGGTGCGGTTGAACACCGGTTTGCCCGGCGCCGAATCCTTGTCGCGGCAGAAATAGCCGTTGCGCTCGAACTGAATGGCGTCGGCGATGTTCATGTCGGCCAGCGAAGGTTCGACCCGCGCATCGCTCAGCACTTCGAGCGAGTTCGGGTTGAGGTCCTTTTCGAAGCCCTCGCCGCCGGTCGGATCGGGCCGGGTGAAGAGCGGATTGTACAGCCGCACCTCGGCCGGCGCGGAATGCTGCGCCGACACCCAATGGATCGTCGCCTTCACTTTGCGGCCGTCCGGCGCGTTGCCGCCCTTGGTCGCCGGATCGTAGGTGCAGCGCAGTTCGACGATGTTGCCGGCCGCGTCCTTCACCACCTCCTTGCAGGTGATGAAATAGGCATAGCGCAGCCGCACCTCCATACCGGGCGACAGCCGGAAGAACTTCTTCGGCGGGTTCTCCATGAAGTCGTCCTGCTCGATGAAGAGCTCGCGGCCGAACTTGATCTTGCGGGTACCGGCGGCCGGATCGTCGGGATGATTGACCGCCTCCAATTCCTCGACCTGGCCTTCCGGATAATTCTCGATCACCACCTTGAGCGGCTTGAGCACCGCCATGCGGCGCTGCGCGGTTTTGTTGAGCACCTCGCGGATCGAGAACTCGAACATGCCGAGATCGACTGTGGAGTTGGCCTTGGCGACGCCGATGCGCTTGACGAAATCGCGCAAGGCGGCCGGCGGTACGCCGCGGCGGCGCAGGCCGGCCAACGTCGGCATGCGCGGATCGTCCCAGCCCGAGACGTGCTTGTCGCGCACCAGCATGGTCAGCACCCGCTTCGACAGCACGGTGTAGGTCAGATTGAGCCGCGCGAATTCGTACTGATGCGGCTGCGACGGCACCTTCAGATTGGCGATGAACCAGTCATAGAGCGGCCGGTGGTCCTCGAACTCGAGCGTGCAGACC
>JAHCKF010000440.1 GCA_026125925.1 Pseudolabrys sp. | reverse complement strand
CCGAGGTGGTCGCTGCGGTCCGTGGCGGTCTCTTGTCGCTCGAAGAGGCCTGCGCCCGCTACACCCTGACCGTGGAGGAATTCCTCTCCTGGCAGTACTCGATCGACCAGCACGGTCTGGCCGGCCTGCGCACCACGCGCATCCAGCAGTATCGCCAGTAGCGAAACGCTCACTTCCGGATTTTCCCAAAGCGCCGGCCCCCCGAGGCCGGCGCTTTCTTGTTGCGCGCGTGCCATGGCCTCGGCGGCCGGCGTCTTCATACTTCGTTAAGCTCTTCCGCACGCGGCGCGCGCCGCCGTGACGATTGCGCGCGCAAGCCGCATTCCACAACGGCGCCGCGGGAACTCGTTAACCGGACGCTAACCATCTACTGGGCAAAACTTGCCGGGTCACGTCCGTGACTGCGCCACCCCGTTCGCTAGGGATGCTCCGTGCAAGGTCTGCTCGATTTTCTGAAATCGCTTGGCGCCGCCCGATTGGCGGCGATGGGCGCCGTCACCCTCGCCCTCATCGGCTTTTTCGCCTTCGTGATGATGCAGATGACGGCGCCGGTCATGGTGCCGCTGTTCACCGACCTGTCGGTCGAGGACTCCGGCGCCATCATCAAGGACCTCGACCGCCAGGCGATCGACTACAAGATCAAGAATGACGGCGCCATCATCATGGTGCCGAAGGACAAAGTGGCGCGGCTGCGCATGAAGCTGGCCGAAAGCGGCCTGCCCAAAGGCGGCGGCGTCGGCTACGAGATCTTCGACAAGTCGGACGCGCTGGGCGCCACCTCGTTCATCCAGAACATCAATCACCTGCGCGCGCTGGAGGGCGAACTCGCCCGCACCATCCGCTCGATCGACCGCGTGCAGGCGGCGCGCGTTCACCTGGTGCTGCCGGAACGCCCCCTCTTCTCCCGCGACAAGGTCGAGGCCACCGCCTCGATCGTGCTGAAGGTGCGCGGCCAGCTCGAACCGGCGCAGGTGCGCGCCATTCGCCATCTCGTGGCCTCCGCGGTCAACGGCCTCAAGCCGGACCGCGTTTCGGTCGTCGACGAGACCGGCCGGCTGCTCGCCGACGGCGCCAGCCAGGACAACCCGCTGGCCGCCGGCGCCGACGAGCGCAAGGTCGCTTTCGAGAACCGGCTGCGCAACGAGGTCGAGAACATCGTGTCCTCGGTGGTCGGCCCCGGCAAAGCGCGGGTACAGGTTTCGGCCGACTTCGACTTCAACCGCATCACCCAGACGCAGGACAAGTTCGATCCGGACAGCCGCGTGCTGCGCTCCAGCCAGACGCGCGAAGAGCAGAACACTTCGAGCGAAGGCAAGGAAGGCGGCCAGGTCTCCGCCGCCAACGAACTGCCGGGCGCCAGCAAGGACGGCACCAACAATAACGGGCCGAACTCCAAGGACCAGAGCACCAAGACCGAGGAAATCGTCAACTACGAGATTTCGCGCACCACCAAGACCGAGGTGATCGAAGCCGGCCGGCTCAGCCGCGTCTCCGCCGCCGTGCTGGTCGACGGCCGCTACATCAAAAACGACAAGGGCGAGATGGTGTACGAGCCGCGGTCGAAGGAAGAGATCGACCGCATCGCCGCGCTGGTGCGCACCGCCATCGGCTTTGACGCCAAGCGCGGCGACCAGGTCGAAGTGGTCAATCTGCGCTTTGCCGACCAGGCGCCGATCTCGATCGGCGACAGCGAGGGCGGCTGGTCCACTTTCCAGTTCACCAAGGATGACATCATGGGCATGGCCGAGAAAGGCGTCATGGCGCTGCTCGGACTCATCGTCGTGCTCATGGTGGTGCGCCCGCTGGTGCGCCGGGTGATCGCGCCCGACGCCGCCGAGAAGGCGCGGCTGGCCGGGCTCGCCGGCGTCGCCGGCGCCATCGGCGGCCCGGGCATGGTGCCCGGCTCGGTCGAGATCGGTCCCGACGGCAACCCGATCGCCTCGATCACCGACACCAGCGGCACCAACATCGCCATCGTCAGCGGCGAGGAGCAGGTCGCCATCTCCAACCGCACCTCGGCGATGATCGACGTTGCCAAGGTGCAGGGCCAGGTGCACGCCCAGTCGGTGCAGAAGGTCGGGGAGCTCGCCGAAAAAAACCCTCACGAGGCGGTCGCCATCATCCGCAGCTGGCTCCATGAGGACGCCGCGTGATGGCCGCCGCCGCAAAAAAAGACGCCGAAGCGGTCCGCAACGACATCGGCGACCTGATGGCCGAATTGGCCAGCCGGCCGAAGGGCAGCAAGCCGCAGCGCAAGCTGACCGGCCCGGAGCGCGCCGCGGTGCTGATGCTCTCGCTCGGCGAGCAATATGGCGGCAAGATTTTCTCCCTGCTCGACGACGACGAACTGCGCGAGATTTCCATCGTCATGTCCTCCCTCGGCACCGTCGAAGCCGAGCA
>JAHCKF010000044.1 GCA_026125925.1 Pseudolabrys sp. | reverse complement strand
ACTTCATCTGGACGGCGACCAAGGCGGGCTAGCGCCGGCGTCCCGCCACCCTCGCCAAATCGCCTTATTGTCCCTATCTCTTGGGGGCCCGCTCTTCTTCGAGCGGGGGCTTTTCAGGAGATTTTCGCCATGGATCCAGCCGCTTCCTCCCTGATCGACCGCGCCGGGCTCGACAAGTCCAAGGTGCGAGAACTGGTCGGCCGCGGCCTGGAAGGCGCCGACGACGGCGAGTTGTTCCTCGAATACAAGCAAACCGAGGCGCTCGCCTTCGACAATGGTCGCCTCAAGCAGGCGACCTATGACACTACACAGGGCTTCGGCCTGCGCGCCGTGAAGGACGAGGCGGTCGGCTATGCTCACGCCTCCGACCTGTCGGAGGGCGCGCTGGCGCGCGCCGCCGATGCGGTGCGCGCGGTCAAGGGCGGCTACAGCGGCAAGTATGCCGAAGCGCCCGGCCGCACCAACCGCAAGCTCTATGACGACGTGAATCCGCTCGGCACGCCGGCCTTCGATCAGAAGGTCAAGCTGCTCGAGACCATCGACGCCTATGCCCGCGCCAAGGACCCCCGCGTCCGGCAGGTCACCGCCTCGATCGCCGCGACCTGGCAGGTCGTCGAGATCCTGCGCGGCGACGGCGAGACCTATCGCGACATTCGTCCGCTGGTGCGTCTCAACGTTTCGGTGGTGGCCGGCGATGGCGACCGCCAGGAGACCGGCAGCTATGGCGTCGGCGGCCGTGAAGGTTACGAACGTTTCATCGAACCGTCGATGTGGCAGACGGCGGTCGACGAGGCCGTGCGTCAGGCGATGGTCAATCTCACCGCCGTCGCCGCGCCCGCCGGTGAAATGGATGTCGTGCTCGCCTCCGGCTGGCCCGGCGTGATGCTGCACGAAGCTGTCGGCCACGGTCTCGAGGGCGATTTCAATCGCAAGAAGACCTCCGCCTTCGCCGGCCTGATGGGCCAGCAGGTCGCCGCCAAGGGCGTCACCGTGATCGACGACGGCACCGTGCAACAGCGCCGCGGCTCGCTGACCATCGACGACGAGGGCACGCCGACCAACCGCACCGTGCTGATCGAGGACGGCATTCTGGTCGGCTACATGCAGGACCGCCAGAATGCGCGGCTGATGGGCATGAAGCCGACCGGCAACGGCCGCCGTGAATCGCATGCCCATGTGCCGATGCCCCGCATGACGAACACCGCCATGCTCGCCGGCGACAAGGAGCCGTCCGAGATCATCGCCTCGGTGAAGAACGGCCTCTATGCCGTAAACTTCGGCGGCGGCCAGGTCGATATCACCTCGGGCAAGTACGTGTTCCAGTGCACCGAGGCCTACAAGATCGAGAACGGCAAGATCACCGCGCCGGTGAAGGGCGCCATGCTGATCGGCAACGGCCCGACCGACCTGCATCGAATTTCCATGATCGGTAACGACTTCGCGCTCGATCCGGGCATCGGCACCTGCGGCAAGAACGGCCAGGGCGTGCCCGTGGGCGTCGGCCAGCCGTCGTTGCGCATGGACAAGATCACCGTGGGCGGGACGGCGTAGGCGCATGGTCCCGAAAAGTGGGAACCGGTTCTCGGATCAGACCATGCGCCAGGAAAGAATGTGAAATGACCACCGAGACCGCTCCCGTGAGCAAATCGCGCACGCGCCTGCGCAGCATCGGCAAGGGCGTCGTCGATATCGTGTCGATCGTGCTGGCGGTGACCATCGCCAAGACCGCGCTTGCCGAGCCGTTCTATGTGCCGTCGGGGTCGATGGAGCCGACGCTCTTGATCGGCGACGAACTGCTGGCAACCAAGTTCGCCTACGGCTATTCGACCGCCTCGCTGCCGGCGGTGATCACGCTGCCGCAGAGCGAGCGGCTGTTCGGCGCGCTGCCCAAGCGCGGCGATGTCGTCGTGTTCCGCTGGCCGGGCGACCGCTCGCAGGTCTGGGTCAAGCGCGTCATTGGCCTGCCCGGCGATCACATCAAGCTCGAGAACGGCGTCGTCTACATCAACGGCGAAGCCGCGACGCAGAGTTCGGAAGGCACCGGCGAGGCCGAGAACGAAGACGGTTCGCAGGCCAAGGCGGCGCGCTTCATCGAAACGCTGCCCGGCGGACGCAAGCACACGATCTTCAAGCTGCCCGGCTACGACCCGCTCGACAACGTGCCTGACACCGTGGTGCCTGCCGGCCATGTTTTCGTCATGGGCGACAACCGCGACAACTCGGCCGACTCGCGCGTGCCGCTGCGCGCCGGTGGTGTCGGCATGCTGCCGACCGCGGATCTCATCGGCCGCGTCGATGCCATCGTCGGCTCGTGGGACCTCGGCATGAAGGACCAGCCGATCTGGACCTGGCCGAAAGGTTTGCGGCTGTCGCGGTTCTTTACGGGCGTGGAGTAAGGCCTATCACCGTCATCCTGAGGAGCGAGAGTGCGAAGCACGCGAGCCTCGAAGGACGACGGGCAATGATTCCCGGGCCGTCGTCCTTCGAGGCTCAGCCTTCGGCTGAGCACCTCAGGATGACGGATCAGCGCACCACCCCCGAAATGCAGCACGGCTTTGGCCGCGGCCGGGTGATCCTGTCCTTGAGGAAGCATCGCGCCGGCGCGCCGATATAGCCCGGCCGCAGATAGGTCCAGGCCCGGCACTTGTTGTCGTCGGTGCAAGCCTTGCCGCAGGCGGCGCCGGTCGGGTCCGGCGGCAGCTCGAAATTGCGGTAATCGCCGCCGAAGCGGTCGATGGAAAATTCGGTTTCGCCGATCCGGGGCTCGATCACGCCGGCGCCGCGCACGCCGGACACGCAACAATCGTCGGGATTGCGCGGCGGTACCTTGTTCTTGAGCCAGCAGAAGGCCTGCGCGTCGGCCGTGCGCGGATAGGAGAAACTCCAGGCCCGGCACCGCGAGTCGCGCTCGCAACGCGCGGCACACACTGCCGGATCGCCGCTCTTGACCTCGAACTTGGAATAGTCGCCGCCGCGGCGGTCGAATCCGGTTTGGGCATGGGCCAGCCCCGCAGTCAGGGCCAGAGCCAGCAGCAGGGCGCAAAGGCCGCCCGCCCGTCGCATCATTCCGGCAAGATCGACGCTCAATCGCATTCCGGCCCGCCATTCCGTTGCGGCCTCGGCTTCAACCGAGGATCGCGCTTTGCCGCCCTCACGCTTTCCGCTCGCGCAGATGGAGCATGACAGACGCCATGGAACAAGACAAAATCCCGGCAACAAGATAGGGAGGGCCGCCTGCCGGGGAGCCTGCCTGTCGCCGCGGCCTGATGACACAGCCGGACCATGCGAACCAACGCATGGCCACAGTTCATCCTGCGCCCTGGCGTATCCCCGACACGCACACAATGATGTCCGCCGGTTTTTCAAGCGTGCGGCCAAGCGCCGCGACACGCCTTGCCGCGCGCCTGCGCGCACGGCTTGACGGCTGGGACCGCTACGACCTGGCGGCGGCCGCGCTGTTCGCCACGGTGGCCGCGCTGATCGTGCTGACGTTCGATTCCTACGCCATCACCAACGACGAGGAAGTGCAGCAGCGCTACGGCGAGCTGATCGTCGCCTATTACGCCAGCGGTTTCAAAGACCAGGCACTGTTTCATTTCGTCAATCTGTATCTCTATGGCGGGCTGTTCGACGGTATCGCGGTGCTGACGCAGCGCGCGCTGCCGATGGTCGACGCTTACGCCATCCGGCATCTGCTCTGCGCCTTCATGGGACTTGGCGGCATCGTCGCCGCCTGGGCCACCGCGCGCCTCGTCGCCGGATCGCGCGCCGCGGCGATCGCCGCCTTCGCGCTTGCGGTGTGCGGGCCGTGGTACGGCTCGATGTTCAACCACACCAAAGACATCCCCTTCGCCGCGGCGATGATGGGAGCGACCTACTTCCTGCTGCGCGCGGCGCGCAACCTACCACGGCCGCGCTGGCGCGACGTCATCGGCTTCGGTCTGCTGTTCGGCGCCGCGCTGGGCATTCGCGTGCTCGGGCTCTTGCTCGCCGGCTACGTCGCACTCGCGATCTTCGTCTATGGACCGTCATGGCGGCGCAACCTCGACAAGGCCGTCGAATTCTTCGCCCGCTCGGTGAAGGCGCTGCTGCCGGCCCTCATCATCGCCTATCTCGTCATGATCGTGGCCTGGCCGTGGTCGGCGCTGGCGCCGCTCAATCCGATACGCGGGCTTCTCGACTTCGGCCAGTTTCACTATCAGATCCGCACCCTGCTCGACGGCCACATCTATGAGATGGCCAACGTGCCGCGCTGGTACGTGCCGGCCTATCTGCTGTTCAAGCTGCCGCTAATCATCGTCGCCGGCGCGATGGTGTCGGTCATCTTCATCGTTTGGCCGCGCCGCGACGGTTGCGCCGGCCAACTTCGCCGGCGCAATGAGACGCTGCTCCTCGCCGTGATCGCGGCCTTTCCGGTGGTTTGCGAGGTGATCGATCGCGGTCCCGCCTTCACCGGGCTGCGGCATTTCCTGTTCGTCGTGCCGGTGTTCGCGGTGCTCGCCGGCATCGGTTTCGACGCGCTGCTGAGCCGCTGTGCCGCGGTACGGCCGTTGCTGTCACGCGCCGCGGCGCTGGCGATCGTGGCGACGCTCGGCTGGAACGCCGGCACCCTGATCGCGCTGCATCCCTACGAATACCTCTTCTACAATCCGCTGGTCGGCGGACTATCGGGCGCATCGGGACGTTATGTCGGTGACTATTGGGTCGCTATCATGCCCGAGGCTGTTGATGACCTCGAAGCCTATGTCGCCAAGCTCGATGTCAAAGGACATCACACGCACCGCTATACGGTCGCGGTCTGCGGCGAGCGCCTGCCCTTCGAGAAAGAAGCCAACTCACGACTCCAATGGGTCTCGGACTGGAGCAAGGCCGAGTTCTTCATTGCGCCGACGCACATGAACTGCGATCGCGCGCTGGGCGGCTGGGAAATCTCGACGATCAAACGGCTCGGCGTGAAGATCGGCGTCGTCAAGGACCGCCGCGCCCTGCTCACGCCGGAAGTTGCCGGCATGCCGTGACCGGGCAGCGTGAGAAAATTAAAGCGCCCGCCGGAGGGGCCAGCGGGCGCTTGTGATCCGGGCGCGAGAGGGGAATTTCGCTGATGCTCGGATCGTAGCGGCCGATGAGAGGAATCGGCCGTTTTGGTGAATTATCAGACCGTTTGCCGCGCGGGTCGGTTGGTCGCCGGCCGGCGGAAAACTTTGCTGTCGCCTTCCCAGGTCACGACCCGGGTGCGAGCCCGGTTCATGCGCCGCTCGATGGCGCGCTCCTTCAGCAGCGCCGTCGGGTCCGCCCACAGCGGCTCCGAAAAAGCGTCCTGGATATCGGACTGAGTCAGGCCGATATCAGCAAGCATGCGGCCGTCGAGGCTAGCGAGCATTTGCGCGTCGCGGCGGTGGCGCACGGCGCGGGCCACGGATTTGACCGAGACAAAGACCACGTTGATGGCGACGCCCAGGACCCGGGTCAGGGTTCCGGCAGCGAGCGGCAGAACGGGATAGGCGGTGGTCATGGTCATCTCCAATTTTTGATGCAAAACCAGGGCTTTATGCTCTGATTTTGGCCGGCCGGAGCCTGTATCACCACGTCCGATTCCGTCGCCGACGCTGTCTATATGCGCCTGCGGTATTGATTAGTGAAACGAATGTTTTTAATCTGACCAATCAGGAATGCTGATATGAGCCCTTGCCCGGTCCGAGGCCCTGAGCTGCCGGGAGCCAAAGGAGTCGCCCATGGCCGCACTGCTCGACGCTGACCAGCTCCGCACCTTCATTGCCATTGCCGAAACGGGAAGCTTCACCAAAGCCGCCGAGGTCGTGAACAAGACGCAGTCCGCCGTATCGATGCAGATGAAGCGGTTGGAAGAACGCCTCGACCGCCCGGTATTCGTGCGCGATGGCCGCGCCTCCAAGCTCACCGAAGACGGCCAGCGCCTGCTCGATTACGCGCGGCGTATCATCAAGCTGAACCTGGAGACGATCGCGGCGTTCGGTGACGAGGAATTGTCCGGCCGAGTCCGGCTCGGCGTGCCCGACGATTACGCCGACCGTTATCTCCCCGAGATCATGGCGCGCTTCTCGCGCGCTTATCCGGGCGTCGAGCTTTCGGTGACCTGCGAGCCGTCATCCGACCTGTGGGAACGCATCGACGGCAACGAGATCGATCTCGCTATCGTCACCAATTGCGAATCGCAGCGCGCCGCCGAAACCTTCCGCCGCGAGCGGCTGCTGTGGGTAACGTCGAACCGCCACAGCGCACACAGCGAAGAGACCGTGCCGCTGGCGCTCGGCCGTCCGACATGCGCGTGGCGCCGCACCGCCATCGAGCGGCTCGATACGATGGGTAGACCTTATCGCCTGCTCTATTCGAGCTCGAACGCCGGTGCGGTCGCTGCCGCCGTACTGTCGGGACTCGCCGTATCGGTGCTCGCCGAATCGGGCCTGCGGCCCGGCATGCGGGTGCTGACTCCGGCCGATGGCTATCCGGACCTCCCGAGCTGCCAGATCGGCCTGGTGCGCAATGCGCATGAAAGCTCGACTTTGGCCAATGCGCTGGCCGAGCACATTATCTGTTCGCTCGATAACTTGTCGGAAGCGGCGATCGCGGCGGAATAGTCGGCGCGGCCGCGCCTGCTAGTTATTGGGTCTGCGCAGGATCAGCACATTGCCTAACAGCACGGCGGCCAAACCGCACGCCGCCAGCAAGCTCCAGCGATAGTCCTCGGCAAAGGTCGACACCAGCAACGCGACCACGGGATACATGACCGTTGTATATCCGGTGCGCGCCGCGCCGATGCGACCAAGCAGCGTGAAGTAGATGGCGAAAGCCATGAACGAACCGCAGATCGACAGATAGGCAAGGCCGCCAAGATAAGTGAGGCTCCAGTCGATCGTGAAGGTCTGACCGCGGGCCAGGGCCGCCAGCGTCACGAAACAGATGCCGTAGATCATGCCCCACGCCGCCGAAGCGAACACCGGCAGACGGCGGCGCTGCGCCGCTACCGAGATCATGTTGGCGGTGCAGAACGACAGCGTCCCGCCGAGCGCCAGCAAAAGGCCGAGCGCGGCTGAGCCGCTGAAATCGAGCCCACCCAGTTCCGGATAGAACATGGCCGCGACACCGGTGACACCGAGGACGCCGCCGGCAATGGCGCGGCGCTCGATCCGCGCGCGGAAGACCAATGCGCCGAGGACGATATTGCCGACCGAGGCCAGCGAAAAGGCGATGGACAGCAGCCCGGACGCCACGTGCTGCGCGGCATGATAGAACAGGATGAAATTGGTCGAGAAAATCGCCGCGCCGAGGCCGATGAAATAACGATGATCGGCCAGCGGAAACATCAGACGTTCGCCGCGCGCCGCCGCCAGCAAGAACATCAGCGGTGCGGCGATGACGAAGCGCCAGACCACCGACACTTCGGGCGCGACCTTGCCAACCTGATAGTGCATGGCGATCCACGAAAAGCCCCACAGCAGCACTGACGCCGCATAGAGAACGTAGTCGAGCGGCTTCAGCGCGCGCGCATTCGGCTCACGATCGGCGGTGGAATTGCTGGCGGGTTGCGGCATGCCGGGCGGCTTCGATCTCATGACGTTGTGGTGGCGCTTGTGCCTGTGCAGACGACGCCGCACAACCCGATTCCGCCGACCGAAGCCATTCCGCTCAGCAGATCTCGGCGGCGGTTGCTGTGAGAACGCGCACCAGGTCGGCCGGCTTGAGTTCGACCTGCAGGCCGCGGCGTCCGCCATTGCACAGGACAGTCGGGAACTTGAGCGCCGCCTGCTCGATGAAGACGCGGGCGCGCTTCTTCTGGCCGAAGGGCGAGATGCCCCCGACATGATAGCCGGTGATGCGCTCGGCCTCGGCGGCGCCGAGCATCGCCGCGCTCTTGGCGCCGGCGGCCGCGGCGAGCCGCTTGAGGTTCACCTCGTGGTCGGACGGCGCCAGCACGCAAACGACGTCGTTGCCGGCCTTGGCCATCAGTGTCTTGAGAAGCCGCGCCGGCTCGATGCCGAGCGCTTCGGCCGCCTGCATGCCGATGCGTTCGGCATTCGGATCATACTCGTATTCAGCAGCGTAAAGGCCACCTTGGCCTTCTCGAGCGCGACCGTCGCGGGCGTGGATTTGGCCATGGCACCTCCGTCGTCCCCGCGAAGGCGGGGACCCATAATCCCGGCCCTATCGAGAGTACACGGCGTATGGGTCCCCGCCTTCGCGGGGACGACAGCATTTAATACATATACTCATCATAAATGCGGTCGACATTGCCGCCCCATTCACCGTGGTACTTCTCCAAAAGCTCCTCGGCCGGGGTGATGCCGCGCGCAATCGATTCCTCGAGCGGCCGCAGATAGCGCGTCTCGTCCCGGCCGTTGCGGTCGAGCCTTTTGCGGCGCGCCAGTCCGCGAGCGGCGATGCGCAAGGTTTCCTGCGCCAAAGTCAGCACGTTGCGGCCGCGAATCTCGGCCCTGAAGCCGAGCTTCGGTACGTCGTCGCGCAGCTTCTGACGTTCCTCCGCGGTCCAGTCCTTGACCATCTGCCAGCAGGCTTCGAGCGCATCGTCATCATAGAAGATGCCAACCCAATAGGCCGACAGCGACGGCAGGCGCCGCCACGGCCCGCCGTCGGCGCCGCGCATTTCGAGATAACGCTTGAGCCGCACTTCGGGAAAGATCGTCGACAGGTGATTGGCCCAGTCGGAGATGGTCGGCCGCTCGCCGGGCATGGTGTCGAGTTTGCCGGCGAAGAAATCGCGGAACGACTTGCCCGAGACGTCGATATAACTGTCGCCGCGCTTGATGAAATACATCGGCACGTCGAGCGCGTAATCGACGTAGCGCTCGAAGCCCATGCCGTCCTCGAAGGCGAAGGGCAGCATTCCGGCGCGGTTATTGTCGGTGTCGCGCCAGATTTCCGAGCGCGCCGACAGATAGCCGTTGGGGCAGCCTTCGGTGAATGGCGAATTGGCGAACAAGGCAGTGGCGACCGGCTGCAGAGCCAGCGACACACGCAGCTTTTTCACCATGTCGGCTTCCGAGGAGAAGTCGAGGTTCGATTGCACCGTGCAGGTGCGATACATCATGTCGAGGCCGCGCGTGCCGACCTTCGGCATGTAGTTTGTCATGATTTTGTAGCGGCCCTTGGGCATCACCGGCATATCGGCGCGCGACCACGTCGGCGTCATGCCCAGCCCGATGAAGCCAAGACCCATCGGCTTGGCGACTTCACGCACCTGCGCCAGATGGGCGAACAATTCGGCAGCGGTCTGGTGCACGTTGTCGTAAGGCGCGCCCGACAGTTCGAACTGGCCGCCCGGCTCCAGCGAGATGGCGCCGCCGCCGGTGACGTCGAACATGCCGATGATGTTCTCGCCCTCCATGATCGGCTCCCAGCCGAGCAGGGCGTGCATGCCGTCGAGCAGCGCGCGGATCGACCGCGGCCCGGCATAGGGTACGGGCTTATGATCGTTGAGCGTGAAGACGAATTTCTCGTGCTCGGTGCCGACGCGGAACTGGGTCTTAGGTTTGCAGCCTGCTTCGAGCCAGGCGACGAGTTCGTCGCGCGTCTCGAGCGGGGTCATGTCGATCTGGTCACGCGCCATCAGAAAAGGTCCGGCAATTCGGGGCGCGAACTAACCATGGGTCGCGGCAAAGGGCAATGCGGAAGACGGAAGCGTGCCATGCATAGGCCGGTCGCGACCGCTCAGGCCATCCGCCGAACCGGCGCCGCTGAAGCACTGGCGGGTAGCAGGAATGTGATGAGCCAGCCGACGACCAGCATGGCGGCCGAACCGATCAGGCACGCCGTGATGCCGCCCAACTGATAGAGAAGACCGGAAAGCAGGATTCCCATCAGCCGGCCGGCCGCATTGGCGGCATAGTAAAAGCCCACGTCTTCCGCCGCCTTCTCCGAGCCGGCATAGGCGAGGATCAGATAGGAGTGCAGCGACGAGTTGACCGCAAAGGGCAGCCCGAACAACGCCAGGCCGCAGACCAGAATAATATCCGGGCGCCACAAATCGGGCGCCTGCATAACGAAGACCAGAGCGACCGGCACCGTAGCGAGCACCGCCGCCCACAGCCGGGCTGCCGGAATTTCGCGGCTCAGACCATCGGCACTGCGCATGACCAAAGCCGGCGCGATGGCCTGAATGCCGCCATAGGCGATGGTCCAGGCGGCGAGAAAGCCGCCGACCTCGAGAAAGCGCCAGCCGCTGGCGTAGAGATAGACCGGAAGGCCGACGACGAACCAGACATCGCGCGCGCCGAACATGAAGATGCGCGCCGCCGCCAGGAGATTGACGCCGCGCGACTTGCCGAACAGCTCCTTCATGGTCTTCGACGACTTGGCCTTGCCAAGCGTGCGGGGCAGCGACAGCAGGCCGACGACGAGAATCACAGCAAGCAGTGCCGCCATCAGCCAGAGCGCGAACCGGAAACCTACGAGTTCGAGCAACAAGCCGCCGAAGAAGAAACCGATGCCCTTCATCGCGTTCTTCGACCCGGTGAACCACGCGACCCATTTGAACAATTGACCGCTGCCTTCGGCGGAAGTCGCCTTGATCGCCGACTTCGACGCCGTCTTGGTGACGTCCTTGGCGACACCGGCAATGCCTTGCGCGGCGACGACCCACGCGACCGAAGCGGCGGCGCTCCAGCCGGGATCAAGCAGTGACATCATGACGAGGCCGGCGATCTGTAGCGTCTGACCGACCGCGAGCATGCGCGGGATGCCGAAACGCGACGCCAGCCAGCCACCGCCGAGATTGGCCGCGATGCCGGCGGCTTCATAGAGCAGAAACAGGAAGGCAAGCGCGAAGGGCGTATAGCCGAGCCGGAAGAAGTGCAGTAACACCAGCATGCGCAAGGCGCCATCGACGAGCGTGAAGCCCCAATAGGACGCCGTGACGATGAGGTAGTTTCTGACCATCGACGTCACACGCTCGCTCTGATGACGATGTTGGCAAGGTCCACCATGCGGCAGGCATAGCCGACCTCGTTGTCGTACCAGGCATAGACCTTGAGCAGCGTTTCGTCGGTGACCATGGTCGAGAGCGCATCGACGATGGAGCTGCGCGCGTCGTTGTTGTAATCCGCCGACACCAGCGGCCGGTGCTCGATGCCGAGAATGCCGGCCAGCGGCCCCTTGGCGGCGGCATCGAACAGCGCATTGACTTCGGTGACCGTCGTCGGACGCTCCAGTTCGAAGACGCAATCGGTCAGGCTCGCATTGAGCACCGGCGCGCGCACCGCGTGACCGTTCAGCTTGCCTTTCAATTCCGGATAGATGAGCGCAATCGCCGTGGCGCTGCCGGTCGTGGTCGGTTGCAGCGACAGCATGGCCGACCGCGCGCGGCGCAAGTCCTTGTGCGGCGCGTCGACGACGACATTGGTGTTGGTCGGATCGTGGATAGTCGTGATCTGGCCGTGACGGATGCCGATCGCCTCATGAATGACCTTCACGACCGGTGCGAGGCAATTGGTGGTGCAAGACGCCGCGGTAAGCAGGCGATGGCGCTCCGGATCGTAAAGATGATCGTTGACGCCGACGACGACATTGAGCGCACGATCGTCCTTGACCGGCGCGGCAACGATGACGCGCTTCACGCCGCGATCGAAATAGGCCTGCAACTGCTCGGGCTTGAGAAACTTGCCGGTGCATTCGAGCACGATATCGCAGCCGAGATCGCCCCAGGCGACGTCGCCGGGCTGCGCCGCCGCGCTGAAACTTAACCGGCGGCCATCGACGACGATTGCGCTTTCATCCTCCACAGCGAAGGCGCCATGCCAGCGGCCATGGATGCTGTCGAACTCAAGGAGATGCGCGGTCGCGGCCGCGCCGCCCTTGAGTTCGTTGATGTGCACGACATCGAGCCGGTTGCCGGCGCGCGGATCGTCCGCCCCGCGCCGGATGCCGCCGAACGCGGCCCGCAGCGCGAGCCGGCCGACGCGGCCCATGCCGTTGATTCCGATGGCCATGACCTTCGTCCCCTGACTTCAAGCGCGCGCGGTGTCGCCGATTTCGTCGAGCCTGAGCCCGAGCGCGATCTTGTCGAGCGATGTGAACGGCAGGCTGGTGAAGGCTTCGAGGCGGCGCCGGATCATGGCGTAGAGCTCGTTGAGCAGCGTGACGCGCTCGGCCGCCGTGCCGGTGAATTTGGCGGGATCGGGCAGCGGCCATGCCGCGGTCATCGCCTTGTTGCCGAAATCCGGACAGACCTGCCCCTGCAGCGTGTCGCAAAGCGCGATGACGAAATCCATGCGCGGCGCGTCGGGCCCGGTGAATTCGTTCCACGACTTGCTGCGCAGGTTGCCAACCTCGTGGCCAAGCGCCTTCAGGCGCTCGATCACTTCAGGCATCGGTTGCGCGGCCGGCGCGGAGCCGGCCGAATAGGCGTTGAAGCGTCCCTTGCCGATCTTTTCGAGCAAAGCCTCGGCCATGATCGAGCGGGCGGAATTCTGCGTGCACAGGAAGAGCACGTTGAACGCAGGCGCGTGAGTATTCTGATCCATGTCATCGACCTCTTCGGGAATGAGCCGCGCGAGATCGCCGCAGATTTCCGGCCGTCCATTGCAGCAATCGGTGGCCAGGAATCGAATGAGCTCACGGAAGGTCCGCAGATCGGCGCGATAGTTCATCGACCGGCCGTCACGTTCGACGGTGACAAGGCCGGCGCGATGAAGAACCGACAGATGCGTGGACATCGTGTTGTGCGGCACCTCGCAGGTGCTGGATACCTCGCCCGCCGGCAGGCCGTTCGGATGAGCGGCCATCAGCATGCGGAAAGCCCTCAGCCGGGTCGCCTGGGCGAGCGCGGCAAAGACGGCTTCGGCTTCCATGTTATCCATATGTCGGGACATATCGACATATTACGACAGGCCGATGACAGAGGGAAGCGTCGTTTTCGGGAGATGGGGAAAGCCGCGAGCCGGCCCGGAGACATGCGACGTCAGCCCTGTTGTTTGTAAGGCCCGGGCTGGCCTGTCCCCTTTTTCCGTTTCCCCAAAGGGGGAATGGAGCGCCGGGAGGCGCCAGGGGGTTTGCGAGACCCCCTTTGGCGAGGCTTGCGAGGCCCCGCCTGCACGCCGGACCGAAGCAAGGTTTGCGAGACCTGCTCCGCGGCGCGCGCGCCGGCCCGCGCCGGGTTTGCGAGGCCCGATGCGGCGGCGCTGCGCCTCCCGGCGCTCCACCATCGAACCGGCGACCGGCCGGCTCGATTGTCACGAGGCGCATTGTCGGCGCCCCGCCCTACCCGCCCGCCCCGGCGCGTCATGACGGCGCCGGATCAAACTGGAAGAGATTGGGAATATATGCTACCGGTCAATGGCCGTCAAGATTATTTTCCGCATTGGCGAAAGGGCGTCGTCCCCGCGAAGGCGGGGACCTATAGCCACCATGATCGCGATATCGCATCGCCGGTGGTTATGGTCCCGGGCCTCGCTATCGCTCGCCCGGGCCGACAGAAAATCCGGTTCCCAATTTGTTCTTGGACCCGCCCCCGCCATGCATTAAGCAATGCCCATGAAATTCACGCCCCATCAGGATGACGCTCTCAAGGCGGTCTCCACCTGGCTCAAGGCCAAGCCCGGTACCGGCTCGACGCCACAGATTTTCCGCCTGTTCGGCTTTGCCGGCACCGGCAAGACGACGCTCGCCACCCACCTCGCCGAGGCGGTGGATGGCGAAGTGAAGTTCGCCGCCTTCACCGGCAAGGCCGCGTCCGTGATGCGCGGCAAGGGCTGCCGCGGCGCCACCACCATCCATTCGTTGATCTATCGCGCCCGCGAGAGCGGCGAGGAGATCCCCAGCTTCGACCTGTGGGATGAGGCGCCGGCCTCCAAGGCCTCGCTGATCATCATCGACGAGTGCTCGATGGTCGATGCCGAGCTCGGCAAGGACCTGCTGTCGTTCGGCGTGCCGCTGCTGGTGCTGGGCGATCCGGCGCAATTGCCGCCGATCACCACCGGCGCCAATGGCGGCGGCTTCTTCACCGAGCACGAGCCGGACATCATGCTCACCGAGGTGCATCGCCAGGCGCAGGACAATCCGATCATCCGGCTGTCGATGGACATCCGCGCCGGCGAATATCTCGAGCCCGGCCGCTATGGCGAGACCGAAGTGGTCATCAAGAGCGAATTCGATCCGCAGCGCGTGCTCGAGGCCGATCAGGTGCTGGTCGGCCGCAACAACACGCGGCGCGCCTATAACCAGCGCATGCGCGAGCGCCGCGGCTTCAAGGACACCATGCCGG
>JAHCKF010000439.1 GCA_026125925.1 Pseudolabrys sp. | reverse complement strand
CGTCCATGCCGGCGCCGTCAGCGCCATCGCCGACAGCGCCGCCGGCTACGCGGCGCTTAGCGTCATGCCGGAAGGCTCGGGCGTGCTCACCGCCGAGTTCAAGATCAACCTGCTGGCGCCCGCGGCCGGCGAGCGCATCGTCGCGCGCGGCCGCGTCGTCAAGGCCGGGCGGACGCTGACGCTGTCGCAGGCCGAGGTATTCGCGGTGAAGGACGGCGCGGAGAAGCTGATTGCCATGCTGACGGCGACCATGATGACGATCCACAGCCGCGACGGCATCGTCGACTAGGACCTCCCGCGAATCATCACGCCGTGGAACCGCGCATGCGGTATCGCGTGCGTCGCGCGGTAGCCGATTAACGCAGCATTCACCCTGCCGCTCTAATGCCGCATCGCTGTCCTGATGCGGCCCGCTTTCGATTTTACGCGTTGGACATTCGGGACCTGGGGAGGTCCCGCGCGGCGCTTTCGGCCCGGCTTGGGAATGGGCGTCGTGGCACTTCGCTTCGGTTGAGGGGACGTCAATGCAGGCCAACGGTACCGATCAATGCGTGCGTCTGGGATTCGCACTCGTCCTGATCGCGCTCGTATCCTTCTCGCTGTATCAGTTCTCCGGCCGCGCCGATCTCGACCGCGCCGCGGCGCACATCGTCACGCCGCTGAACTAGCCAAAGCGCGAATCGTCCGCTCCGAAAATCGATGAGCGCGGCCCCGATCGCCGCGCCATTTTGATTTTTATCAATCCGGCGGCGCCTCGCGTCCCTAGGATACCGGCACGTTATTACATCGTGTCCGGACTGGAATGCCTCCCCGCCCGTCTCTCCGCCATTGCCCGATCTGCGGCATCGCCATGCAGGCGGGAAAATCGCGCGATGACATCGAGCATTTCGACCGCTTCGAATGTTTGAACTGCCACACCACGATCGTCGAGGCGCCGGAGCCGCCCGAAGCCTCTGAAGACGGCGAGGCCTGATAGAGCCCGTCAATTATGTGTCGGGTTTTTGACATCGCTCAATAATCCACGTCGCGAACGCGCTTATCGGTTGTGCATGAGCTGGCCCAACGTGTGTCCAGCCAAGCAGCGCCACCGAGGAGACCGTTGCAATGTCGGAAGCGTCAGAGAACCCGCAAGCCATGGCCGTGCAAAAGCGTGCGCGGCCCGATCCGGAATTGAGCCACAAATCGGCGATCATCAAGCGCTCGATCGAACTGCACGGTCACAAGACCAGCGTATCGCTGGAGGACCAGTTCTGGGACGGTCTGCGCTTCATCGCCGAGGTCAAGCGCACGCCGCTGCCGGTGCTGCTGCAGACCATCGACGCCCAGCGCGGCTTTGCCAACATGTCGTCGGCGATCCGCGTCTATGTGCTCGAATATTACCGCAACGCCAGCGCCACGCAGGCCACCCAGGCCGGCCGGCCGGCGGCGTAACCGGCGCGGGGCGCGCGCAACAAGCGCCGCCCCGTCCGATCGCACGACCGGCGCGGCGCCGTCCTCCCCCCGGCGGTGCCCGCCGGGCGTCGGCGGCGAGCGCCGTCAGCGCTTGTCGCGCTCCATGAACAGCCAGACGCCGCCACCCCGCGCCGACACGGCGCGGATGCGCACTTCGCGCAACGGGTTGGCGAGATCGCCCGGCAGCGCCAGCTCGAAATCGACCGGTCCTTCGTCCATCGCCCGCGTCAGCCTTTCGCGGAAGTCGCGCTTGCCCTCGCAGCGCGACGCATCGAAGAAGTCGCGGCCCATCGGCGTCATGCCGTAGCCGCTCTCGCGCGCTTCGGTGGCGCTGTAGAACTGCACGACGCAGCGGCGGTCGAGCAGCACGACGCCGTAAGGCAATTGATCCAATTGATGCTGGCTGAGTGTCTCGATGCGCGCGGCGATGTCCGGCGCGTCGAAGTCGATGCTGTCGTCCGCCATTCGCGGTATCCCTTTTCGTCGTCAGTGTGCTAGGCGCGTTTCTTGTTGTGCGGTACCAGGCAACCGCAGCGTTGCATGGGAACCCGGCGCTCCACAAGCGGCTTTGCGCTTGCGCGGTTAACGAAGCGGCGTGCCGGCGTGCATCGGCGCAATCTGCGCGCGCGTTTCACACGCGCCCGGTGCGCAGGCGGCCGCTGCGCGCGTTGCGACATGCGCCGACAAACAACAACGGCGCCGGGTGGACACCCGGCGCCGCCAAATTGATCGCGAGGGCGGAACGCGTCAGCCCAAATTCAATTCCTTGAAGAAGTCGTTGCCCTTGTCGTCGATGACGATGAAGGCCGGGAAATCGACGACCTCGATCTTCCAGATCGCTTCCATGCCGAGCTCGGGGAATTCCTGCACTTCGACCTTCTTGATGCAGTGCTCCGCCAGATTGGCCGCCGCGCCGCCGATCGAAGCAAGGTAGAAGCCGCCATGCTTCTTGCAGGCATCGCGC
>JAHCKF010000438.1 GCA_026125925.1 Pseudolabrys sp. | reverse complement strand
ACCCCATTTCCGCCATGCCTTCGGAACCCATCGGCATGTAGTCGGGCATGAACTTGCGGATCGCCTTGGTCAGGTCCTTCTGTGGCGTGCCGATGAAGGTCTTCACGTCGTGCCCCATCGCATTCATGGTGTGATGCGACTTGTGGCAATGAATGGCCCAGTCGCCCGGGTCTTCGGCGATGAACTCGACGGCCCGCATGCCGCCGACCGGAATGTCGGTCGTCACTTCCGGCCAGCGCGCGCTTTCCCGCACCCAGCCGCCATCGGTGCAGGTCACCTCGAAGTGCGGTCCATGCATGTGGATGGGATGATTGGTCATGGTGAGGTTGCCGACACGGATGCGCACGCGATCGCCCTGCCGCACCGCCAGCGGATCGATCCCGGGAAATACGCGGCTGTTCCAGGTCCAAAGGTTGAAGTCGGTCATGGTCATGACCTTGGGCAACGCCGTCCCGGGCTCGATGTCGTAGCTCGACATCAGGAAGACGAAGTCGCGGTCGACGCGATGCTCGTTCGGATCGCGCGGATGCACGACCAGGAAGCCCATCATGCCCATCGCCATCTGCACCATCTCGTCGGCGTGCGGGTGGTACATGAACGTGCCGCTGCGTTTGGCGACGAATTCGTAGACGAAGGTTTGCCCGGGCTTGATGTGCGGCTGCGTCAGACCGCCGACGCCGTCCATCCCGTTCGGCAGCCGCATGCCGTGCCAATGCACGGTGGTGTGCTCGGGCAGCTTGTTGGTGACGAAGATGCGCAGGCGGTCGCCCTCGACGCATTCGATGGTCGGACCCGGCGATTGGCCGTTGTAGCCCCATAGCCGCGCCGTCATGCCGGGCGCGAATTCGCGCTCGACCTTTTCGGCGACGAGATGAAACTCCTTCCAGTCGCCGTTCATGCGCCACGGCAATGACCAGCCGTTGAGCGTGACGACCGGGCGATAGTCCGGTCCGCTCGACGGTCGTGGCGGCGGCTGCATCGCGGGTGACGTGCTGCTGACGGCCTCGGGGATCGAGGCCGCCTGCGCGCGGCCGCTGATCGCGGTGGCGCCAGCGAGAAGGAGCGACGAGCCGATGAGATTGCGTCGTGAGATCATGTTTGTTCTCCCCTTCAGTGCTCTTCGCCGTCGCCGTCGCCGCCGCCCGCCGGCGCGCCGGCCGATGCCACGTCGGTATTCGCCGAATTGCCGCCGACGATGGCGGCCGACAGTTCTGTGCTGGCGAGCCAGAAATCGCGCTGCACTTCGGTCGCCGTGACGCGCGACGCGATCTGCTGACGGATGTCGGTCAGCAGCGTGAAGACGTCGATCTGCATGGCGCCGTAACGCAGCATCTGCTCCTCGGACATGGATTTACGCAGCGGCACCACCTCCCGCGCGTAACGCTGCGCGAGGTCGTAGTTGAGGCGCCAGGCGCGATAGGCCTCGCGCGCCTGAGAGCGGACATCGACCGCCTTCTGCGCCAGCCGGTTGACCGCCTGCATGTAGGTCTGTTCGGCCTCGCGTGTGCGCGCTTCGCCGAAATCGAACAGCGGCACTTCGAACGTGACGGTGAAGCCGCTTTGATGCTTGTGCTCGCCGGCCGCTCGCTCATCGACTTTCTTGTCGAGATAACCGCCCTCCAGCACGTTGACGAAACGCGTGGCCTTGGTCAGTCCATAAGATTTCGCCAACGCCTCGACATCGAGCCGCGCCGCTTGCAGATCGACGCGCTCGTCGAGCGCGCTCTGCTCGGCGGTGCGCAGGTTGGGCGCCCGTTTGGGCAATGGCGGCAATGCCGCCGGCAGCTTGAGCGAGAGGCGCTCGTCGGCGAGGCCGAGCACACGGATCAGCCGTTCGCGTTCCGAGGAGGCGCGCAGTTCGGCGCGGGTCAGGTCGGCGGACAGTTCGGCGTGCAGGACCTGCTGACGCGACTGGTCGAGCTTGCTCATGGCGCCGCTGTCGCGCATGCGCCGGGACAGCTCAGTGGAGGTAGCCGAGGCGCCGCCCGCGTCCCTGAACAGCTTGACGACCTGCTGTGCGGCGACGGCGCGGTAATAGGCGCGTCTTGCCTCGGCAGCGATGCGCAAGGTTTCCAGAGAGGCGGTCAGTTGCGCCTGGCGGAAGCGGATATTGGCGATCTCGGTTCGCGCCGGCAGCGTCGCCAACGCGAGGATGTTGCCGACGATCTGCCGCTCCAGCTCGATTTCTGCCGCACCGGACAGCCGCGTCAGTTCGAACGAGGGCCGCGGCGGCAGCGACTGCTGCACGCGCACGGCATCGGCGACTCCCAGCGCGTTGTAGGCCGCCTGCAAACCGCGATTGTTGAGCAGCGCGAGCTGTACCGCGGCATCCGCCGACAACGGCTTGCGCAGCAGGCCGGCGACGCGGGCACGAACGGCTGCGGCGTCGTCCTCGTTGCGGGTTACGCTCACGTCCTTGCGC
>JAHCKF010000437.1 GCA_026125925.1 Pseudolabrys sp. | reverse complement strand
CACCGTCCGCACAAGGGCGCCCCGGCACGCCGCCGCCTCCACCCTCAGCCCAAGGCAAACCCGGCACGCCCCCTCCGCCGCCGTCAGCTCAGGGCAAGCCCGGCACACCGCCGGCGCCGCCTTCAGCTCAGGGTAAGCCCGGCACACCGCCACCGCCGCCCTCGGCTCAGGGCAAACCCGGCACGCCGCCACCTCCGCCCTCGGCTCAGGGCAAGCCAGGCACGCCGCCACCTCCGCCCTCGGCTCAGGGTAAGCCCGGCACGCCGCCATCGGCCCAAGGCCGCCCCGGCAGGCCGCCATCGCCGGCGGCTCAAGGTCAGCCGGGAGCACCGAACCAGCCGCCGAACAGCATCGCCGGTCGCGCCGCCGTTCAGGCTGGAACGCCAGCCGCAGCTGCGCCGCCACCACCGACGCAGCCGCGCTCGGCAGCCGACTTCATCCGTCGCGGCGACAACAAGGGGCCGGCGCGCGGCGTCGAGGACCTGCGCCGCGAGCGTCGCGAAGTGCGTGACGGCAATCGCACCATCATCACCGAGGGCGATCGCACCATCGTGCGCGACGGCGACCGCCGCTTCATCCGTCACAACGAGGCCGACCGCTTCGCCATCGACGCGCGCGACGTGCGCGTGTCGCGGCGCGGCAACGACACGGTGAGCATCATCGTGCGGCCGGACGGCTCGCAGATCGTCACCACGACCGACCGCTACGGCCGGCTGTTGCGCCGCGTCCGCCGCGATAACGGCCGCGACGTCGTGATCATCGACAATCGCTATCGCGGCCCACGGCAGGACTTCTTCGTCAACGTGCCGCCGCCGCGCTGGCAGGGCCCGCGCGAGCGCTACATCCTCGACGCCGACCGTGCCTCGCGGGACGCGATCTTCACCATCTTCGCCGCGCCTCCGATCGAGCGCGTCGATCGCCGCTACACGCTCGAGGAAGTGCGCTACAGCGAACCGCTGCGCGCCTACATGCCGCGCGTCGATCTCGACGTGCACTTCGAAACCGGCTCCTGGCAATTGGGTCCGGAACAGATCGACCGGCTGGCCGAGATTGCCGATGGCATCAAACAGGCGGTCTCGCGCAATCCGCGCGAGGTGTTCCTGATCGAAGGCCACACCGACGCCGTCGGCGAACCGGAGGACAACCTGTCGCTCTCCGACCGCCGCGCCGAAGCGGTGGCCGTGGCGCTCACCGAGCAATTCCAGGTGCCGCCGGAAAATCTGGTGACGCAGGGTTACGGCGAGGAATATCTCAAGGTGGAGACCGATGGTCCGTCCCAGGAGAACCGCCGCGTCGCGGTGCGCCGCATCACGCCGCTGATCGATCAGCAGGCGGGCCGCTGACCGGCGCCCCGCAGTTCAGTCGCGCAAATGACAGCCCCCGGCAGCGATGCCGGGGGCTGTTTCTTTTCAGCGGCCACGATCCAGCCGAATTCTCCGGAACTTTCGTTCGCCCGCCCCGTTGTCAGGGACGTCGCCGCTGCAGCAAAGAGTCGCAAGGCTCGCAGACGGCGCATTGAGGCGACACAGATTCCCAAGGAGACGGTGCGATGTCTGTCGGCACAATCATTCTGATTATTCTTGTCATTGCCCTGCTCGGTGGCTTCTCCGGCATCGGCGGCGGCCCATTCTACGGCACCGGCTATTACGGCGGTGGCGGTTTGGGCCTCGTGATCATCGTGCTGCTGATCCTGGTCCTGATGGGCCGACTATAGTTAGCGCGACCATTCGGAATAAAAAGCCGGCGCATGCGTGAGGCATGCGCCGGCTTTATCTGTTTGTAGCCCGCATGAAGCGAAGCGTAATGCGGGAGAGTTCTTCCCGGATTTCGCTACGCTCATCCGGGCTACATGTGCGCGTTACTTGTTATACGCCGCCAGGATCGCCTCGCCGTCGGCGCCCGCCTTCTTCTTCCAGTCGGCGGTGAGCTGTTCGCCGATCTTCTTGAGGCTCGCCTTGAGCGCATCGCTCGGTGGCGCGACCTTCATGCCCTTGGCCTTGAGCTGATCGAGATACCAGCCGGCCTTCTCTTCCCACATCTTCCAGCCGCGCGTCTCGGCGGTCGCCGCCGCCTTCAGCACGGCTTCCTGGGTCGGCTTGTCGAGCGCGTCGAACGCCGCCTTGTTGACGAAGGTGATGTCCTTCGGGATCCAGGCCTGCACGTCATAGAAGTTGGTCAGCGTTTCCCAGACCTTCGAGTCGTAGCCGGTGCCGCCCGACGACATGAACGAGTTGACGACGCCGGTGGCCAGCGCCTGCGGCAGTTCGGCTGCCTGGATCGTCACCGACTGCGCGCCGACCAGTTCGCCGATCTTGGCCGTGCCCACGTTGTAGGCGCGCCATTTCAAACCCTTCATGTCCTCGATCGTGTTGAGGTCCTTCTTGGTGTAGATGCCCTGCGGCGCCCACGGCACGGCGAACAGAACCA
>JAHCKF010000436.1 GCA_026125925.1 Pseudolabrys sp. | reverse complement strand
CTGCTTCGTCGCGCCCGACAGCCACACCTTCGCGTTCAAGGGCATGATCGACTGCAACTGGCTGCAGTCGCTCGAAGTCGGCATCGATCCGGTGCACACCTCGTTCCTGCATCGCTTCTTCGAGGATGAGGACCCGACCAAGGCTTACGGCAAGATGTTTCGCGACAACACCAAGGACGCGGACATGCCGATGACGCGCATCATGCGCGAGGTGACGCGGCCGCGCATCGAGGTGGACGAAACCGATTACGGCTTCCGCATCGTCACTTTGCGCCAGATCAGCGACGCCTCGACCCATGTGCGCGTCACCAACCTGGTCTTCCCCAACGCCTTCATGATTCCGATGAGCCGCGAGATGACGATCTCGCAGTGGCATGTGCCGATCGACGACACCAGGCACTACTGGTACGCGATCTTCACCTCGTTCGATAAGCCGGTGGACAAGGATACGATGCGCAACCAGCGCCTCGAGCTCTATCAGTTGCCGGACTACATCCCGAACCGCAACAAGAGCAACGACTACGGCTTCGATCCGCACGAGCAGGAGCACGAGACCTATACCGGCATGGGCGCCGACATCAACGTGCACGACCAGTGGGCCTGCGAGTCGATGGGCGCGATCCAGGACCGCACGCAGGAGCATCTCGGCACTTCGGACAAGGCGATCATCGCCTACCGCCGCCTGTTGCGGCAGTCGCTGGAAAAATCCGGCAAGGGCGAGCGGCCGATCCTCGTCGTCGATGAGAAGGAAGCGGCCGGCATTACCGGTCCGCTGGCGATCGACGGCATCGGCCCCGTCGATGATTGGAAAGGCTACTATCAGCGCTCAGAGACCGACCGCCGCCAGGCGATGAGCTGGAAGGCATGACGGTGTTTGATGCCGCCGCGTAAGTCCGTCAAATACCCGTCCTCCTTCGTCTCCCGCCATGGCCTCTGGTCCGCCGCGCAGGAGAAGGCCGCGGCGGAGGTCGAGCGCGCCATCAAGGCCAACAAGCTCGAGGTCGTGCGCTTCTCCTTCGCCGATCAGCACGGCGTGCTGCGCGGCAAGACGCTGCTCGCCTCCGAGGTCGCGAGCGCGCTCCGCGGCGGCGTCAACATGACCTCGACGCTGCTCGCCAAGGACACGTCGCACAAGAGCGTGTTTCCGGTGTTCACGGCTGGCGGCGGCTTCGGCATGGCCGAGATGCAGGGCGGCGCCGATTTCACGATGATCGCCGACCCGACGACGTTTCGCATCCTGCCCTGGGCGAACAAGACCGGCTGGCTGCTCTGCGATATCTACTTCACCAACGGCAAGCCGGTGCCGTTCTCAACACGGGCGATCTATCGCAATGCGCTGTCGATGCTCGGCAAGGCCGGCTACAACTTCCTCGCCGGGCTCGAAGTCGAGTTTCACCTGTTCAAGCTCGACGATCCGAAACTGACGCCGGAAGCCGCGACCTGGCCGCCGCAGGCGCCGGAGGTCAGCCTGCTGACGCAGGGCTATCAGTATCTCACCGAAACGCGTTTCGACATGGTCGATCCGGCCGTCGAGATTTTGCGCAAGGGCGTCGAAGCACTCGGCCTGCCGCTCCGCTCGGTCGAACTCGAACTCGGCCCCAGCCAGATCGAATTCACCTTCCGCCCGCAGACCGGGCTGGAAGCCGCCGACACCATGATCCTGTTCCGCGCGGCGGCCAAACAGATCGCGCGGCGCCATGGTTATCTCGTCAGCTTCATGTGCCGGCCCGGACTGCCGCATGTGATGTCGAGTGGCTGGCATCTGCACCAGTCGCTGATCGAGACGAAATCGAAGCGCAATGCCTTCACCGATCCCGACGGCTTGTCGACCGTCGGCAGGCATTATCTCGCCGGCGTGCTGGCGCATGCGCGCGCCGCGGCCGCGTTCACGACGCCGACGGTCAACGGTTACAAGCGCTACCGGCCTTATTCGCTGGCGCCGGATCGCGCCATCTGGGCGCGTGACAACCGCGGCGTGATGATGCGCCTGCTCGACGAAGCCGGTGCGTCATCGACGCATCTGGAAAACCGCGTCGGCGAGCCGGCCGCCAACCCGTATCTCTACATGGCGTCGCAGATCTATTCCGGTCTCGACGGCATCGCGCGCAAGCTCGATCCGGGCGCATCGGCCGATACGCCCTACGAGGCGAAGGCGGCCCTGCTGCCGAAATCGCTGGGCGAAGCCGTGACGGCGCTGCGCGCCGATGACACCTTCCGCAAGACCTTCGGCGCCGGCTTCATCGACTATTACGCCCACATCAAGGATGCCGAGCGCGAGCGCTTCGAAAAGGAAGAGCCGGCGCAGGATCGGGACCCGATGGCGGTGACGCCGTGGGAGCAAAAGGAATATCTGGATTTGTTTTGAGAGTGAATCCTGTAGCCCGGCTGAAGCGCAGCGTAAGCCGGGGCTGGTAGTTGCTCAGCTATCCCGGGTTG
>JAHCKF010000435.1 GCA_026125925.1 Pseudolabrys sp. | reverse complement strand
CCCATGAAAGCTTCGGCGCGGATTTCAATCGCGCCACGCCAGATCATGTCGAGCGCGACATAGAGGATGATGGCGAGGCCGACATAGGCGATCCAGCGGTGCTTGGTGAGCAGGCCGGCGATGAAGTTGGCGGCGACACCCATCAGCAAGATCGACAGAACAAGACCGAAGACGAGGGCCGTGGGATGGTCGCGGGCGGCGCCGGCGACGGCGAGTACGTTGTCGAGCGACATCGACACGTCGGCGATGAGGATCTGCCAGGCCGCCTGGGCGAAGGTCTTGCGCGGCGCGCCACCGGCGACGGTGCCGTCGGCATTGAGATCGGCTTCTTCCAGCGCCTCCCTCGCATTGACTTCTTCTTGATGCGAGGTGCGCAACTCACGCCACATCTTCCAGCACACCCACAAGAGCAGCACGCCGCCGGCGAACAGCAGGCCGACGATTTGCAGGAGCTGAATGGCGACGCCGGCGAAGGCGATACGCAGCACGGTCGCGGCGATGATACCGACGATGATCGCCTTGCGCCGCTGGTCGACCGGCAAGCCGGCTGCCGCCAGGCCGATGATAACGGCGTTGTCGCCCGCCAGCACCAGGTCGATCATGATGACCTGGCCGAAAGCCGCCAGCGATTCAGGCGTAAATAAATGTGCGAAATCAATCACGCGAAGGGCTCCGTTCCGGTACAGGTTTGAGGAATTCGACCAGGGGCTCGATCTCGCCGAGGATCGCCGCGGCACAGCCGATCAGCGTCAACGCCCCCGCAATGTCCCAGCCATTCACCGGCTGGAGCGTCGCCAGCCGCGGCGACACGTAAGCCGTGACCGCCATGACGGCCGCCACGACCAATGCGGCGACACTGACGGCTGGGAGCACCAGCTCCGGCGGCAGCAGTATGACCATCACGGCCAGCGCGGCCATGAAGCCGATCGCCAACCAAGGGACGACCAACGGCTGGCCGGCGGATGGCCTTCCGGAACGGGATCGTTGAATAGGGTTATCCTGGCGCATATCGGACCCACGTCGAGATTTCAGTCCGACATCGCAGTCTTTTCGACTGCCAGAGGGGCCCGGCCTGACGTCGGCAAAATAGGGCAAAAACAACGATCCGCAAGACCAAAACGGCTCGGTGCCCGGTTTGGCGCCCGACCATCCCTGCGGCTGGCTGTCGCAACGCGTTTGACAGGGGCCGCTGCCCCGCTTAAAAGCCACCCACCTGACGGGCCTCTGAGAGGCCCGTTCGGCGTTTCGCGACCCGCGACAAGCCCTTACGCTTCAAGGGCTTGGCTGTCGGTTCCGGGGTGACCCGGGACAAAGGAGGGCGCGTTTCCTCAACCCTTATCTTCAGTCTTTATGAGGACGCGATGACCAAGCGTTTGGAATCCAAGTACAAAATCGATCGCCGCATGGGCGAGAACATCTGGGGCCGTCCAAAGTCCCCGGTGAACCGCCGCGAATACGGCCCCGGCCAGCACGGCCAGCGCCGCAAGGGCAAGTTGTCCGACTACGGCGTCCAGCTCAAGGCCAAGCAGAAGCTGCGCGGCTATTACGGCAACATCTCGGAGCGCCAGTTCCGCGCCATCTACGACGAAGCCATCCGCATGAAGGGTGACTCCGGCGCCAACATGATCGGCCTGCTCGAGCGCCGCCTCGATGCGGTCGTCTACCGCGCCAAGTTCGTGCCGACCGTGTTCGCCGCGCGCCAGTTCATCAATCACGGCCACGTCAAGGTGAACGGCAAGAAGGTCAACATCGCCAGCTACCGTCTCAAGGTCGGCGACGTGATCGAAGTGCGCGAGAAGTCGAAGCAGATGAACCTCGTGCTCGAAGCGCAGGCCCTGGCCGAGCGCGACGTGCCGGATTACATCAGCGTCGATACCGGCAAGATGAGCGCGCAGATGGCCCGCATCCCGGCGCCGTCGGATGTGCCGTTCCCGGTGCAGATGCAGCCGCATCTGGTGGTGGAATACTATTCGCGCTAAGCGCCCGCCGCTTTCAGCGCCAAGCCTTCCGAATCCCCTGCCCAAAAGGCGGGGGATTTGTTATTCATGGTCCTGAATATGATGCCGGGACCCTGATCATGACCTCTCTGACCCGACGCGCGCTTCTCGCCGGGACCGCGGCCACCGCCGCGCTCCATGCCCTGCCCGCCTTCGCCGCGCTCGCGGCGTTCAAGCATGGCGACTTCGACGTCACTGTCGTCAGCGATGGCCATCTGGTGCTGCCGGTGAGTTTTCTTGCCGCCGATGCCGAGCCTGCCGGGCTTGCCGCGATGCTCGCCGCCGCCGGACAGAGCGGAGAGACCTACAACTCGCCGACCAACGTCACGCTGGTCAAACACGGCGCCGATCTCATCCTCATCGACACCGGCTCGGGCGATCGCTTCATGCCGACTGCCGGCAAGGTGTGGGACAATCTCAAGGCCGCCGGCATCGACAAGAGCACGATCACCAAGGTC
>JAHCKF010000434.1 GCA_026125925.1 Pseudolabrys sp. | reverse complement strand
GGCCCGCGCGACAAGGCCTTCGAGGAACAGCACAGCGGCGTCTCGATCGCCGTGGTGACGCGCGGCTCGTTCCAGTATCGGACGCGCGCCGGGTCGGCGGTGCTGGTGCCGGGCTCGCTGTTGCTCGGCAATGCCGGCGCCTGTTTCGAGTGCGGCCACGAACACGCGCCGGGCGATCGCTGTCTCGCCTTTCACATGACGCCGCAGTGTTTCGAGGAGACCGTCGCGGCGACCAGCGGAACGCGGACGACGTTCGATCGGCCGGCCCTGCCCCCATTGCCGCAACTGATGCCGGTTCTCGCCGCTGCGGAAGCCGCGCGCAATGCGAAGGACGGCGGCGCCTTCGAAGAGATCGTGCTGCGTCTGTCCGGCGCCGTCGCCTCGCTGCTGACGCCGGCGCGTGTGCGTCCGGTGCCGAGCGCGCGTGATGAGCGCCGCGTGACGCTAGCCGCGCGCCGCATCGAGGCCGAAGCCGACTGCAAACTGAGCATCGCCGCACTGGCACGCGAGGCGGCGATGAGCCCGTATCACTTCCTGCGCACCTTCCGGCAGGTCATCGGCGTCACGCCGCATCAATACGTGTTGCGCACGCGGCTCAATCGTGCGGCGCTGCGGCTGCGCGGCGGCGACGAGCCAGTGGCGGCGATCGCCTTCGATGCCGGCTTCAACGATCTGTCGACCTTCAACCGCCGCTTCCGCCGCTTGATGGGCGTAACGCCAGGCGTCTATCGCAAAGGCCGCGCCGCCTAAGCCTCGCTTCGGCCCGCCTGCCTATTGGCAATGCGCCAAGGCGCGTGGCCGAAGCGCTCGCGCAGGAATTCGATGAACACGGCGACGCGCGGCAGCCGGTTGCGGCCGGTTGGATAAATGGCCGCCAGCGGAAACGGCTCGACGTGATGGATGCCGGTCAATAGCGGCACCAACTCGCCCTTCTGCAGCGGATCGCCGACGATGACGTCGGACAGGCGGATGATGCCGGCGCCTTCGATCGCCATGCGCATCGCCGCTTCGGCGCTGTCGGTGGTGACGCGCGGCCGCACCTCCACGACATCGATGCCGTTGCGCGTCTTGAACGGCCAGCGGTTGAGTCCCGGCCCGGCGACGACAATGCAATCATGCGCCTTGAGGTCGGCGGCGGTCTGCGGCGTGCCGCGCTTTTCGAGATAAGACGGCGCGGCGCAGATGACGCGTTCGAGATCGACCAGCTTGCGCTGGATGAAAGGCCCTTCTGGGATGTGCCCGGAGCGGACGGCGATGTCGGTCTGCTCCTCGATCAGATCGACCAGCCGGTCGGTGATCGACAGTTCGATATCAATTTCCGGATACCGCGCGAGAAATTCCGGCAGCGCCCGGGTGAGCTGGTGCAGGCCGAAGGCCGTACCCGCATTAATGCGCAGCTTGCCGCGCGGCGCGCCCCGCACCCGCGCCACTTCCGCCTCGGCTTCCTCGATATCGGCGACGATCTGCCGGGCCCGGCCGAGAAAGGTCTCGCCCTCGGGCGTCAGCGCCAGCCGCCGCGTGCTGCGTTCCAGGAGCCTGACACCGAGCCGGTCCTCCAGACGCGAGACGAGCTTCGACACGGCCGACGGGGTGATCCCCAAGTCATTGGCCGCTTGGGAGAAATTGCCGCGGTCCATGACCCTGACAAAGACCCGCAAGTCCGATGTGGCGTCCATATCTATTCCATCCGTTCACAGATGTCTGTCCATCTTAGCGGATTATAATTCCAGGGAAAGATAATACTATGCAATCAACGCATGGGGACGATTGATCCAAAACCCCGGCGTTTGGAGATGAAGATGAGCACCCAGACCAATTTGGCCACCACGACGGTTCTGCAGGCGGAAATCGACCGCGCCGTCCGTCAGGCCCGCGCCGACCGCGCCGAGACCATCCGCGCCGCCGTCGTTTCGCTGAACGCCGCCGTCAAGCGCTTCTTCGCCGGTCTTCACCGCCCGGCGCCGCGCAAAGGCGCCGCCGCCTAACCGAATTCTCGAAGGCTGAACCTCCTCCGAGACGTCTGAGCTAGCGCGCCGTTCCCTCCACTTGGCGCGCTTGACTTGCCTCCCAAGGCACCTCCCGGGCCGGTCTCCCCTCGACCGGTCCGGGATTTTTTTGAGTTAATCGTTTCACCGCGGCCGCCTTGACGTTGCCGCCGCCGATCTCCATTCCTTCAAGGGTCAGTCGGCCGGACGGCCGCTCCGCGCCAATGCCGAAAGGTGGCCGGGGAGGAAAGTCCGGGCTCCATGGACGAACGGTGCCGGATAACGTCCGGCGGGATGTAGGCTTCACCGCCCACAGCTCAGAGACAGTGCCACAGAAAACAGACCGCCTTCGGCCGCGTTGCGTATTGGCCGGGGGTAAGGGTGAAACGGTGGAGTAAGAGACCACCGCGCCTTCGGCAACGAAGGCGGCACGGCAAACCTCACCGGGAGCAAAACCGAATAGGGATGACG
>JAHCKF010000433.1 GCA_026125925.1 Pseudolabrys sp. | reverse complement strand
TCTTCTGCCGGTTGATCTCGAGCGCGGCGTTGGCCTCGTACTCGACCTCGATGACGAATTGCGCCGGATCGTCGACATTCTGCAGGAAGCGGACCTGGGTGCCGCCGAGCGCGCGGTAGAACGGCGCGGTGCTTTGCACCAGCGCCAGCACCTGGGCCGGCTCACCAAGCGCGCGGATCTTCATTTGCAATACGCGGTGCAGGGTCTGCGGTTCTTCAGCCATGATGGGTCTCCTGCGCCACGCCTGCCGTCACGAACGGATACTTTAGTCCAATCGCGCGGCAACGCCAGCGTAGCGCCAGCTACCACCAGCCGAAGCGGCGCCTGACCTTTGGATCGCCGGGCTGATCGCTGTCTGGGCCAGCAATCTCTGAGGCGACGCGCCAGCCGAGCCAATGCCCCACGCGCCGCAGGCGCGCGGAGAAGCGCTCAAGCCGCCGTTCGGAGGCCTCTTCGCTCAGCCGCGTCGATGGCCAGCGATAGATCAGCGCGTAGACCAGCCAGATCACCAGAAACGTAAAGACCCCGGCGAAGATCACGTCGCTGGCGGCATGGCCACCGGCCATGACGCGCACCACCGCCATGCCGGTGCCGAGCGCCAGCGCACCGGTGACGGCGACGGCACGCCACGGCGGCGGCAGCAGGACGGCCGGCGCGATGGTCCAGAACGCACCGGACACGTCGCCGGACACGAAGGCGCAATTATTCGGGCAATCGCCGCGCGGGTCCCACCACGCCCGAAAATGCTCGTTGCCGCCGAACTGCGCGACATCGATCGGCCGCGGCCGGTGCCAGTGATCCTTGAGCACGACATTGACCAGAAGACCGGGACCCAGCGCCATCGTCGCCGCGAGGAACAACACCGCACGGCCGGACAGCAGCGAGCGCCGCCGCGGAAAGACGATCTTGACCAGCAAGGCGAGCAGCGCCGGAATGATGATCAGCGTGCCGACCCACAAGCCGGCGTCGCGGGCCGTCATCAATGGCGGATAGATGCGCCAGCCGAAATGATTGCCGCCAATCGTGTAGTCGTAGAACGGCCGCGAGATGATCAGATCGAGCTCGGGAAAGATGCCGAACACCAGCCCGGTGACGAGGCCGATGCCTAGCGCGATATAAAGTCCGGTGCGACCCATGAAATGCCTCGAGCGCATGATCCCGAAAAGTGGCGGCCGGTTTTCGGGTAAGATCATGCGCCAATCAGATAGCCCGGGGCCCGTCTAGCCGAGGGCATCGGAAATGGAAAGTCGTCTCCCGCTGCCTTATAATGGGCCATCATGACGCAGCAGCCCTCGCTCGACTTCTGGTTCGAATTCGCCTCGACCTATTCCTATCCCGCCGCCCTCCGCATTGGCGCGCTGGCCGCACAGCGCGGCGTGACGTTGCGCTGGCGACCATTCCTGCTCGGCCCGGTGTTCAAGCAGAACGGCTGGACCACCTCTCCGTTCAACATGTACCCGGCCAAGGGCCGTTACATGTGGCGCGATCTGGCGCGCATCTGCGGCGCGATGGGCCTGCCCTTCGCCGAACCTCCGGCTTTTCCGCAGAACACCATCCTGGCGGCGCGGGTCGCCCTCGTCGCCTTCGACGACGGCTGGGGCGAGGATTTCGCCAAGGCGGTCTACCGCGCGCAATTCGGCGAGCAGAAGAACATCGGCGAGCCCGAGGTGGTGACGGGAATCGTCCGTGCACTCGGCAAGGATGCGGACGATGTCATGAACCGCGCCCAATCCGACGCCAACAAGCTGCGCCTGCGCGGTGAGACTGAGGAAGCGATCCGGCTCGGCATTTTCGGCGCGCCGAGCTTCGTCACCGCCGACGGCGAATTGTTCTGGGGCAACGACCGGCTGGAGAATGCGCTGGCGTGGGCGACTTCTCCCTCTCGCCGCTAGCGGGGAGAGGGATTAAACGCGCTCCCGCCACCGCCCGGCATTGCGGCCGGCGAGCAGCCAGTAGACCAACCCGAACACCGCGCCGGCGGCGGCGGCCAATTGCAGATCGTGCGACACGATCGGCGGCGCATGATCGATCGACTCTTCGTAGGATGGCGGCGCAAATCCGGCGCCGTAATAGCTGAGCAGCAGCATCGCCACGCCGCCGAGCATATTGAGCGCCAGCGAACGCACCTTGAAGGCTTCGCCAAGCGCGATGAGGATGAACATCGGCAGCAGGCCGAGCGCGCCGGTGCCGGTGGCGCCGATGAAAGCCGTGCCCCAGAAGAACACGCGCTCCACCGGATCGCCGGACACGCTGTGCCACTGCGGCCCGAGAAGACCGACGGCGATGGCGACGCCCGCCGCCAGGCTGGCGAGGATCACGGCGAAGATGATGACGAAGATGCGGCCGATGAGGGACATGAACTCTCTTTCACCTCTCCCCGCGTGCGGGGAGAGGTCGATCCGACGAAGCGTAGCGAAGGCGGATCGGGTGAGGGGGAGCAACCAAAATGCCGAGCTTCCGGAAATGGGGCCCC
>JAHCKF010000432.1 GCA_026125925.1 Pseudolabrys sp. | reverse complement strand
CTGACGGAAGTCCATTCGCAGGACATCGACTTCGGCATCCACGGCCTCGCCAATCACCGCCCAGGCCAGCCGCCGCTCCGCCAATGCCCGCGCCGAGAAGCGGGCGATCGCCGAAGCCAGCGCCGACAGCGGCCCCGGGGCGGCATCCGCCGCCGCCTGCATGGCCTCAAGTTCGCGGCCGGCCACCGCCGCGATCAGTTCGGCCACGAGGTCGTTCTTGGTCGGGAAGTAGCGATAGACCGTGCCGGCGGCGATGCCAGCGCGGCCGGCCACCGCCACGATCTGGACGGCGGCCATGCCGCCCTCACTCGCCAAAGCAATGGCGGCGTCGAGGATGGCCTTCTCGCGCTCGGCGAGCCGGCGGACCACATTTTCCGTGCGGCGGTAAGGCATTGAATGAGTGAACAGCGATTCACCCAAGCTTGGCAAGCATCCGGGCCGGGTCGCGACGTCGGATACGTGGACAGCTAATTGCCGGACAGCGCCTTCTGCCGGATCGCGCTCATCGACATACCGGGGGTGAGCGGCTCGGCATCGACCTTGAGGTGGATGATGGACGGCAGGCCTGATTTCTGCGCCTGCGCGAAGGCGGCCGGGAAGCCCGCGGTCTTGTCGACGCGGATGCCGAAGCCGCCGAAGGCCTTGGCATAGGCGGCGAAGTCGGGATTGCGCAGGTCGGTGCCAACGACGCGGCCGGGATATTCGCGCTCCTGGTGCATGCGGATGGTGCCATAGGTGCCGTTGTCCCAGAGCACCACGATCACCGGCAGTTCGTACTGCACAGCAGTCGCGAAATCGTTGCCGGTCATCAGGAAGTCGCCATCACCGGCAACGCACACCACGGTTCGGTCCGGGTAGAGCGTCTTCATCGCCAGCGATGCCGGCAGGCCGTAGCCCATCGAGCCCGAGGTCGGCGCGATCAGCGTCGAGTAGCGGCGGAAGCGGTAGAAGCGGTTGATCCAGGTGGCGAAGTTGCCGGCGCCGTTGGTGATGATGGCCTCGGGGCCGAGATTGTCCCGCAGCCAAACCATCACCTCACCGAGGTTGAGGGGGCCGGGCTGGGATGTAGCCTTCTCGCCCCAGGCGAGGAAATCGGCGTGCGCCGTATCCGCCGCGCCCTTCCAGGCGATGTCGTTCGGCGGCTGCAGGCCCTCCAGCGCCGCACAGAACGCCGTCGGCGACGCATTGATGGCCAGCGCCGGATGATAGACGCGGCCGAGTTCTTCCGAACCCGGAAACACGTGCACCAGTTTCATCTGCGGCACGGGAATGTCGAACAAGGTGTAGCTCTGCGACGACATCTCGCTCATGCGGTCGCCGATCAGCAGGACGAGGTCGGCATCCTTGACGCGCGCCAGCAGCTTCGGATTGGGACCGATACCGAAATCGCCGGCATAACAGGGGTGCATGGCGTCAAACAGATGCTGATAGCGGAATGTCGTCGCCACCGGCAGCGCGAAGCGTTCGGCAAAGCGCATCATCGCCGCGCTCGCCGCCTCCGACCAGCGCGAGCCGCCGATCAGCGCCACCGGCTTTTTCGCCGCCCACAGCATCTTCTGCAGCCGGCTCATGTCGTTGAGGCCGGGCCAAGTCTCGACCGGCTCGAAAGCGGTGGCGTCCGCAGCCACGGCGCGCTCGGTCAGCATGTCCTCGGGCAATGCGACCACCACCGGACCCGGACGGCCGTTGCAGGCGGTGAAGAACGCGCGCGACACGATTTCCGGAATGCGCGTCGGATCGTCGATCTCGGTCGCCCATTTGGCGATGCCGCCGAACACCTGGCGGTAATCGAGCTCCTGGAACGCTTCGCGCTCGCGCATGTCGCGGCCGACCTGGCCGACGAACATGATCATCGGCGCGGAATCCTGTTTGGCGATGTGCACGCCGGCCGAACCGTTGGTGGCGCCGGGGCCGCGCGTGACGAAGCAGATGCCCGGCTTGCCGGTCGCCTTGCCGACCGCCTCGGCCATCATCGCCGCGGTGCTCTCGTGCCGGCAGATCGTCAGCTTGATCGGCGCGTCATACAGCGCATCGAGCGCGGCCAGATAGCTTTCACCCGGCACGCAGAAGGCGTGTTTGACGCCGTGCAGCACCAGTTGGTCGATCAGGATCTCGCCGCCGGTGCGGGTGCCGTCGTTCGAACGCATGAGGAGAAACTCCGATACCGTTGCGGACCCGTCGCCATGGCGACATGGTCCGCCGCCCTTTGAATTCGCGCCATCTATAGACGATCGGCGCCGGGCCCGCGAGAGGCCCGACGCCGCACGCTCAGACCTTGCGGCTCGGAATTGGCGGCGCGAAAGACACCGGTGTCATCAGGCTGGTCTTCTGCTCGAGCAGGTAGCCCGCCTTGGCGCTTTCGGCGAGATAGTTCTTCCATTCCGGGTCCTGCATCATGCGGGCGCGCTTCTGCTCGCGGTCGGCGGCGCTGTCATAGACCCAGATGTGCACGATGGAATTCATCTCGCCGCTTTCGGCATTGGCGTAACACAA
>JAHCKF010000431.1 GCA_026125925.1 Pseudolabrys sp. | reverse complement strand
GGCCTCGAGCCGATGCGTCGTGTTGCCCACCGTCAATTCCATGCGGCCGGACACCAGCACGATCTGCTGATCCATCGCCGGCGTGCGCGAGGATTCCATCGTCACCGATGCGCCGCCGGGGAATTCGACATCGACGATCTCGGCGGCCGCGCCGCAGTTCGGCGGCGTCACCACACGCCGCACATAGCCGCTGGCGGGATCGCGCCACACCGCCTGCTGGCTGCGCCGCGCCAGCGGCGAGACCGCTTGCTCGGTCTCGGCGAACAGCGCCGACAAGGTGACATCGAGCCCGGCGCAGACCCGGCCCAGCAGTTGCGCCGTCGGGTTCGACTCGCCGCGCTCGATGCGCGACAGCATGGCGCGGCTAACGCCGGATTTGTCCGCCAGCACCTCGAGCGTCAGCCCGCGCGTCCCGCGCCGCGCCTTGATGCGCTCGCCGATGGCGCGGTCGAGGGTGTTCAAGTCGTCTTCGGCTTGTTCCATGATATGAGAATATCTGTCTCATATAGTGGAATCAAGTGCGAACCCGCCGTTAACGCCCCGGCTGCACACTGACCGACCATGGCCCAAGTGACACTGCAAACGACGGTCGTTGAGAGTCCGCAGGTGACGGCGCCGTCGCTCGTCCCCATGACCGAGCCGGCGCCAGAGCTGTCCGTCATCCTGCCGGCCTTCAACGAACGCGCCAACATCCCGATGATGGTCGAGCGGCTGGCCAAAGCGCTCGACGGCATCGACTGGGAAGTAGTCATCGTCGACGACAATTCACCGGACGGCACCAGCGCGCTGGCCCGCGACATCGGTTCCCGCGACCGCCGCGTCCGCTGCATCCGCCGCGTCGGCCGCCGCGGCCTGGCCGGCGCCTGCATCGAGGGCATGCTGGCCTCGAACGCGCCTTACGTCGCGGTGATGGATGCCGACGGCCAGCACGACGAGACGCTGCTCGCCGCCATGGTCGGGAAACTGCGCCGTTGTGAAGCCGACCTGGTGGTGGCCTCCCGCTATACCGACGGCACCACGGACACCGGATTTACCGCCGCCCGCGCCAAGGCGAGCCAGTGGTCCACGGCGCTGGCGCGCAAGCTTCTGAAGGTCGAACTGACCGACCCGATGAGCGGCTTTTTCATGCTCCGCCGCGAGGTGATCGACGAGCTGGCGCCGAAGCTGTCCACACAGGGCTTCAAGATCCTGCTCGATATCGCCGCCACCGGCCGCGACAGCCTGCGCATTGCCGAACTGCCCTTCGTGTTCGGCGAGCGGCTCGCCGGCGAGAGCAAGCTGGACGCCCGCGCCGCCCTCGACTTCGGCCAGCTCCTGCTCGCCAAGCTCACCAACGACGCCATCTCCTACCGCTTCGTGCTGTTCTGCCTGGTCGGGCTGACCGGCATCGGCGCCCATATGGCGACCCTCGGCCTGCTCCATGGCATCGGCGTGCCGGGGTTCGGCGTGCAGCAGACCATCGCCACCATGGTGGCGATCGCCTGGAACTATGTGTTCAACAACGCCTATACCTACCGCGACCAGCGCCTGACCGGCTGGGCCTTCGTCCGCGGCTTCGCCGTGTTCGAACTGGTCTGCTCGGTGGGCGCCATTTCCAATGTCGGCGTCGCCAGCCTCATTTATACCGGCGGGCCGAGCTGGTGGATCGCGGGCCTCGGCGGCGCCGTCATGGGCGCGGTGTGGAATTACACCGTTTCCGCCGCGGTGGTGTGGAAGGCGCAGTAATTGGTCATTCCGGGGCGCCGCGAAGCGGCGAGCCCGGAATCCATAGCCCCGGCGTCAGCGAATATGGATTCCGGGCTCGCGGACTGCGTCCGCGCCCCGGAATGACATAGATGTCGCCTTGCTGGGCCCGGATTCGGGTGTTATCTCGCGGCCCATGACGTCCGCCCCCATCCAGAATATCCGCAATTTCTCCATCGTCGCCCATATCGACCATGGCAAATCGACGCTGGCCGACCGGCTTATCCAGCTCACCGGCGGCCTGGACGCGCGCGAAATGGCGGGCCGCGAGCAGGTGCTCGACTCGATGGACATCGAGAAGGAGCGCGGCATCACCATCAAGGCGCAGACCGTGCGCCTGAAATACCGCGCCAAGGACGGCAAGGATTACATCCTCAACCTGATGGACACCCCCGGCCATGTCGACTTCGCCTATGAGGTGAACCGGTCGCTGGCCGCCTGCGAGGGCTCGCTGCTCGTGGTCGACGCCTCGCAGGGCGTCGAAGCGCAAACGCTCGCCAACGTCTATCACGCGCTCGACGCCAACCACGAGATCGTGCCGGTCCTCAACAAGATCGACCTGCCGGCCGCCGAGCCGGAAAAGATCAAGAAGCAGATCGAGGACGTCATCGGCTTGGACGCCTCCGAGGCCATCGGCATCTCGGCGAAAACGGGCCTCAACATCGACCAGGTCCTCGAAGCCATCGTCACCAAGCTGCCGCCGCCGAAGGGCGATCGCGACGCGCCGCTCAAGGCCCTGCTCGTCGATAGCTGGTA
>JAHCKF010000430.1 GCA_026125925.1 Pseudolabrys sp. | reverse complement strand
GCGCAACGGGTTCACGCCGACGCCGGGACGGCCGTAATTGCCGGTCGCCATCGCGAGGTTGGCGATCGCCATGACGGCGGTCGAGCCCTGGCTGTGCTCGGTGACGCCGAGGCCGTAATAGATCGCGCCGTTGCCGCCGGTGGCGTAGAGCCGCGCCGCCTTGCGGATCAGCTCGGCCGGCACGCCGGTGATTTTGGCGACGGCTTCCGGGCTGTTCTTCTGGTCGGCGACGAATTCCGCCCAGTGCTGGAACGCATCCATCTCGCAGCGTTCGCGGACGAACGGCTCGTTGACGAGGCCTTCGGTGACGATGACATGCGCGAGCGCGGTCAGCATCGCGACATTGGTGCCCGGCAGCAGCGCCAGATGATAGGCCGCGTCGATGTGCGGCGAGCGCACCAGGTCGGTGGCGCGCGGGTCGATCACGATGATCTTGGCGCCCTCGCGCAGCCGCTTCTTCATGCGGGAGGCGAACACGGGATGCGCATCGACCGGGTTGGCGCCGATCAGGATCATCACGTCGGTGTGCTCGACCGAATCGAAGTCCTGCGTGCCGGCGGAGGTGCCGAGCGTCTGCGACAGGCCGTAGCCGGTCGGCGAATGGCAGACGCGGGCGCAGGTGTCGACATTGTTGTTGCCGAAGGTGGCGCGCACCAGCTTCTGGACCAGGAAGGTTTCCTCGTCGGTGCAGCGCGACGAGGTGATGCCGCCGATCGCGCCGCGGCCATAGGTCGTCTGCAGCCGGGTGAACTCCGAGGCGACGCGCCCGATCGCCTCCTCCCATGACACCTCGCGCCACGGATCGGTGATCTTCTCGCGCACCATCGGCTTGAGGATGCGCTCCTTGTGGTTGGCATAGCCCCAGGCGAAGCGGCCCTTGACGCAGGAATGGCCGTGGTTCGCCTTGCCGTCCTTGTACGGCACCATGCGCACGACGGTCTCGCCGTGCATCTCGGCCTTGAAGGAGCAGCCGACGCCGCAATAGGCGCAGGTCGTCACCACCGAATGCTCGGCCGGCTTGTCGACCGCCTGGGCGGCGAGCACGCTCTTCTCGATCAGCGAGCCGGTCGGGCAGGCCTGCACGCAGGCGCCGCAGGACACGCATTCGGATTCGAGGAAGTTCTCGTTCATGCCGGCGGAGACGATGGAATCGAAGCCGCGGCCGGAGATCGTCAGCGCGAAGGTGCCCTGCACCTCCTCGCAAGCGCGCACGCAGCGCGAGCAGACGATGCACTTCGCCGGATCGTAGATGAAATACGGATTGGAGTCGTCGACGCCGGGATTGGGGTGCTGCGCGCCGTCGAAGCCGTAGCGCACCTCCGTGAGGCCGACCTCCTCGACGTGGTCGAGCAGGTCGACATATTTATTGCCGTTGGTGTTGCGCTCGATCGAGTGCAGCCCGTGGTCGGAGGCGTAAAGCTCCATCACGCCCTTGCGGATGCGGTCGAGCCGCTCGGTCTTGGTATGGACGACGAGGCCCGGCGCGACCGGCGTCGTGCAGGACGCCGGCGTGCCGCCGCGGCCGTCGATCTCGACCAGACAGAGCCGGCACGAGCCGAAGGCGTCCAGCATGTCGGTCGCGCACAGCTTCGGAATCTCGGTGCCCGCCTCCATCGCGGCGCGCATGATCGAGGTGCCTTCCGGCACCGTGACCTCCCTGCCGTCGATGGTGAGGGTGACGGTCTTCCCGGCTTTCGAGGCTGGCGTGCCGTAATCGGTTTCCTGGATCAACGACATGGTCGTTCTCCTGTTCCTTATTCTGCGGCCTGAAGACGCGGCGGCGCGCCGAAGTCTTCCGGGAAATGGGTGAGCGCGCTCATCACCGGGTACGGCGTGAAGCCGCCCAGCGCGCAGAGCGAGCCGAACTTCATGGTGTTGCAGAGGTCTTCCAGCAGCGCGGTGTTGGCCGCGCGGTTGTCGCTGGCGATGATGCGGTCGATCACCTCGACGCCGCGGGTCGAGCCGACGCGGCAGGGCGTGCACTTGCCGCAGGACTCGATGGCGCAGAACTCCATGGCGAAGCGGGCCTGCTTCGCCATGTCCACGGTGTCGTCGAACACCACGATGCCGCCATGGCCGATCAGGCCGTCGGCCTTGGCGAAGGCCTCGTAGTCGAACGGCGTGACGAACAGCGCGCGCGGGAAGTAAGCGCCGAGCGGACCGCCGACCTGCACGGCACGGACCGGACGCCCGCTCGCGGTGCCGCCGCCGACTTGATCGACCAGTTCGCCGAGCGTGACGCCGAAGGCGATCTCGTAGAGGCCGGGATATTTCACGTTGCCGGCAAGCTGGATCGGCATGGTGCCGCGCGACTTGCCCATGCCGAAGTCCTTGTAGAACGCCGCGCCCTTGTCGAGGATGATCGGCACCGAGGACAGCGACAGCACGTTGTTGATGACGGTCGGCTTGCCGAACAGGCCCTTGTGCGCCGGCAGCGGCGGCTTGGCGCGCACGAGCCCGCGCTTGCCTTCCAGACTGTCGAGCAGCGAGGTTTCCTCGCCGCAGACATAGGCGCCGGCGCCGACCCGCACCTCG
>JAHCKF010000043.1 GCA_026125925.1 Pseudolabrys sp. | reverse complement strand
GCCGGTCTGCGCCTTCGCCGTTTCGTCGGCAGCGCAGCAGGCGCCGGCATCCGCCTTGGCCGGCCCGCCGCAGCAGCCGGACGCTTCGCCGGTCCCGGGCGATAGATTGCAGACACCGGTCTCCGGCAGCACAAGCTCCACGCGTTCGGCGCCGGCGCGGTCCCCGACGATGTCGGCGACGATGGAGCGAACCTGCTCGTAGCCGGTCAGCATGAGGAACGTCGGCGCGCGGCCGTACGATTTCATGCCGGCGATGTAGAAGCCCGGTTCCGGCTGCGCCAGTTCGCGCGCGCCATGCGGACGCACCGTGCCACAACTGTGCTCGTTCGGATCGATCAGCGGTCCGAGCGCTTGAGCGGATTCCAGCGCCGGATCGAGCGCCAGGCGCATCTCGCGCAGGAACGACAGATCGGGGCGGAAGCCGGTCGCCACGATCAGCTCGTCGACAACGACATGGCGACCGCAGCAGGACGATCCCGCGCCGATGCGCAGGCCATCATCGCGCAAGGTGATGTGCGTGACCGGGAAGCCCGATTGAACATCGATGGCGCCATCGGCCACCAATTGCGCAAAGCGCGCGCCAAGCTCGCCGCGCGCGGCCAGCTTGTCATTGGCACCGCCGCCGAAAGCCTTTTCGGGCCGATTGCCACGCACCAGCCAGACCACTTGCGTTGCCGGCTCGTCCTGCTTCAGCCGGGCGAGATCGATCAACGTGCCGACGGCAGAATGGCCGCTGCCGAGCACCGCGACCTTCCTGCCGGCGTAGCGGGCACGGTCGCGTCCCAAGACGTCGGGCATCGCATAGGCGATACGGGCTTGCGCCTCGGTCTCGCCGATCGCCGGCAGACCGTCGGCGCCGGCCGGATTGGGCGACGACCACGAACCCGAGACGTCGATGACGGCATCGGCGCGCAAGGTCCCCTGACCCGCGCCGTTCCGATAACGCAGTTCAAAAGGCGCGTGCTCACGGCCCTTGGTCTTCACCTTGTCGAAGCCGACGCGGGTGATCGCGATGACGCGGCTCAACGTACGGATGTGATCCTTGAGCACGGTGCGCTCGGCCAGCGGCGCAAGGTAGCGCTCCGCCAACTCACCGCCGGTCGGGTACTGCTGCGGATCGGGTGAATTCCAGCCCACCGACGTCAGAAGCCGTTCGGCGGCGCGGTCGATATTGTATTCCCACGGCGAGAACATGCGCACATGGCCCCATTGGCGCACGGCGTGTCCCGCCTCGGCACCGGCTTCGAAAACGACCGGCGTCAGTCCGCCCTCCAGCGCATGGACGGCGGCGGCGAGACCGACCGGACCGGCGCCGATGATGGCGACCGTCTTGCTCTGCGTGCTCATGATATCCATCCTTCTAGAATTATCGAATTAGCGGGCAAAAAATCTCAGGCGACCCTGGCTTTCGCGGCCGGCGGCGCGCAGGCCGCATCGGCGCAGCATTCATCGGCGAGGAAGCCGATGAGACCGTTCATGGCCTTGTAGTTAGCGCGGCAGATCAGGGTCGTTGCCTGCCGCTCCTGGGTGATGAGGTCCACCGCCATCAGCGTCTTGAGATGATGCGACAGGGTCGAGGCGGCGAGGTCCAGCTTGGCCTGCAGCTTGCCGACCGCCAGGCCGGGATCGCCCGCGCGCACCAAGGCGCGGTAGATTTGCAGGCGCGTCGGATTGCCCAAGGCCTCGAGCCGTGCGGCGGCGTCGTCAATCTTCATTCTCTCACGATAGGCACAGGACGGCGGCGAGTCAACAGTGTTTCTAGAATTATCGAAATAAAGACCGACTCTGGCCGACTGGCGCGGCGGCGGTAGTTCTCTCAGATGATCGCCTGGCGCACCTTGGCCGATATCCACTCGCTGAGGACGACGCTGGCGATGATTACCAGCAGGATGAGCGACACCTTGGTCCAGGCGAGTGTCGTGATCGCCGAGTTCAGCGGCAGGCCTATGCCGCCGGCGCCGACAAGGCCCAATACGGTCGATTCGCGGATGTTGATGTCCCAGCGGAAAACCGAAATCCCGGCGAAGGCCGGCATGACCTGCGGCACGACTCCGTAAGCCGTCACCTGCGCGGAACTCGCCCCTGTCGCCCGCACCGCCTCGACCTGGGACTCGTCGATCTCCTCGATCGCTTCGTACAAAAGCTTGGCGCAGAAGCCGATCGAGCGAAACCCGATCGCCAATATGCCGGCGAACACACCGGGCCCGATGATCGTGACGAGCATCAGCGCCCAGATCAGCGAATTGATCGAACGCGACGATACGATCACGAACAGCGCGATAGGCCGCAGAACGGCCGCGCTCGGCGTGGTGTTGCGCGCCGCGCAATAGGCGACCGGCACGGCGATGGCGATGCCCATCAACGTGCCGAGCGTCGCCATGTTGATGGTGTCCCACATCGGCCGCCACAGTTCGGAGATGAAGGCCCAGTCGGGCGGCACCATGCGCACGCCGAGATCGGCGGCCTGCTGCGGCGCGTCGAGCACAAATGGCCAGATGGTCTTCTCGCTGATGAAGCTCCAGCTCACGGCGAGGACGATGGCGCCGGCGAACCACGCCGCCCAGATCGTGAACTGCGCGGCACGCTCGCGCCGCTGCCAGATTTTTGTGCCTTGCCGGAACGTGACCGTCATCACTGCACCCAGCGCCGGACATAACCGGAGAGATACTCCATCAGCATGACGATGCCGATGATGACCAGCAGGATGGCGGCGGCGGAATCGAATTCATAGCGGTTGAAAGCGGTGTCGAGCGTGGCGCCGATGCCGCCGGCGCCAACGATGCCGACCACCGCCGACTCGCGGAAATTGATATCGACACGGTACAGCGCGAGCCCGAGCATGCGCGGGAGGACCTGCGGCTGGATGCCGAAATTAACCCATTGCAGCCAGCTCGCGCCGGTCGCGCGCACGGCCTCCGCCTGACTTGGATCCATGTCCTCGATGTCTTCGGCGAGCAGCTTCCCGTAAAATCCGATGGTGGCGAAAGCGAGCGTCACGACACCGGCGAACGGGCCGAAGCCGAACAATTTGACGAAAAAGATCGCCAGAATGATCTCTTGAAAGCTACGCGACACCGCAAGAAAGCCGCGGCAGAAATAATAGACCGGCGCCGGGGCGATGTTCTTTGCGGCGCCGAGTCCGATCGGGATCGACAGCACGATGCCGATCGCCGTCGCAACCAACGTCATCCAGATGCTCTCGAGGATGCCGTCGACGATTTCGGACGAGCGCGTCGTGAAGTCCGGCGGAAAGAACGCAGCGAAGAACCGGCCGCGCGGCAAGCCTTCCCAGACGCGGCCCCAGTTGACCTCGGTGGTCCCGAAAGCGGCGGCGAGATAAAGCGCGACGGCGATGCCGATGCCCCACCGCAACGCGGCACTCTTGATCAGCGGCGGCTTGCGCCAGACCCGCGGCGCGGTGGGCACGGTGCCGGCGGCGCTCATGTCAGGTCAGCCCGGCGAGGCGGTCGCGATCGAACGATGCCGTCTCGGCGCCGCCATGCGCCGGCGACACCTCGCCATCATCGTCCGGGTCCGGCGCGCGCTTGGCCGCCGCCGACCAGTCCTCCTCGCCATAGATGCGGGTCAGCACGTCCGGCGTCAGACCGTCCGGCGCGCCGTCATAGACGATGCTGCCCTGACGCAGGCCGACGATGCGCGAAGCGAACATCTGCGCCAGTTGGACGTCGTGGATGTTGACGATGGCCGACAGGCTGCGTTCGCGGCACAGTTCGGTGATCAGCCGCATGATCTGCCGCGACGTTTTCGGATCGAGCGAAGCGGTCGGCTCGTCGACCAGCAGCAGGTCCGGATTCTGGATGAGCGCGCGGCAGATGCCGACGCGTTGGCGCTGGCCACCCGACAGCGCGTCGGCGCGTTTGTCGACCATGTGATCGAGACCGACGCGCGCCAAGAGGCGGAAGGCTTCGTCGATGTCGCTCTGCGGAAACTTGCGCATGTAGCTGCGCCAGAAGCCGACATAGCCGAGCCGGCCGCTAAGCACGTTCTCCATCACCGACAGCCGTTCGACCAGCGCGTATTCCTGGAAGATCATGCCGAGCTTGCGGCGGGCACGCCGCAGCGCCCCCTTGCCGAGTGTGGTGACCTCGACATCCTTGAGGGCGATGGTGCCGGCGGTCGGCTCGACCAGCCGGTTGATGCAGCGGATCAGCGTCGACTTGCCGGCGCCCGATGGACCGATCAGCGCGACGACCTCGCCTTGCGCGACGTCGAGATTGATCTGGTCGAGCGCCAGATCGCCGGTGCGATAGCGCTTGGTCAGTCCGCGGATGCGCAGCATGGGCCCGGACGGGGCTACTTGCACGTATACTTCACGCCGTTCGCCGCATCGATCTTGCGGATGACGTTCCAGTCCTTCTTGTAGGTGATCGGCACGAAGCGGTCCTGTCCCTTGAACTCGGCCTTGAGCGCCGAGCCCTCCCACGGGAAAGTGAAGAAGGCCTGCTTGATCTTCTCGGTCAGCGCCGGATCGAGATTGTGCGCGACGCCGTAGCCGGTGGTCGGAAACGTGTCCGATTTGTAGATGGTGCGGATCTTCGCCTTGTCCACCACGTTGCGGGCGAACATGCGGAACATGACTTCGTTGGCGATGGCGGCGGCTTCATAGTCCTTGTTGGCAACGCCGATGACCGAATTATCGTGCTTGCCCGAGAACACGGCCGTGTAGTCGCGATCCTTCTCGAGGTTGAAATCCGCCTTCAGGATCGCCGACGGCGCCTTGAAGCCGGAATTGGAGGTCGGCTCGGTAAAGGCAATCTTCTTGCCCTTGAGATCGGCTGGCGACTTGATGGCGCTGTCGGCGGGTACGATGAGTTCCATCTCGTAGCCAAACTCGCCGTTCTTGCCGCCCATGATCGCGAAGGGCACGAAGCCGGCACAGTTCACCGCGATCGGATTGGAGCCGGTGTTGAAGCCGGCCACATGCAGACGGCCCGAACGCATCGCTTCAATCTCGGCGGCGTTCGACTGCACCGGGAAGAACACGACCTTCTTGCCGGTCGTCTTTTCCATGTGCTTGATGAAGCCATCCCAGACCTTGCCGTAGACCGCGGGATCTTCGACTGGCGTATAGGCGAAAACGAGGACGGACGGATTGACGCGCTGTTTCGGATCGGTCGGCGTATCCGCCACCATGTCGCCATCGGCATCGCAATAGGCCGCGTCAAGCGCGCCGCGCTCGCAACCTTGCGCTTGCGCCTGCGTCGGGGCTGCTGCCGTTCCGATCAGATAAGCCGCGACCAGCGCGGCAAGCGTTCCGATATGGCGTGCCATAGTTCCCCCCATTTTGTTCCGTGAGACCGGAATTTAGGGGAAGCTTAGCATCGGGCCCCCAACACACAAGGGCGAGTATCGCGGCCCGCTCGCGGTGCACTCAGCCTTGCGCCAGCGCCTGCGCGATATCCGCGACCAGATCGTCCGGGTGCTCGATGCCGACCGACAGGCGGATCGTGGTGTCGAGGACGCCGATGTGGGCGCGCACGTCCGCCGGCACGCCGGAATGCGTCATCGCCGCCGGATGGCTGGCGAGCGACTCGGTGCCGCCCAGGCTCACGGCGAGCTTGAACACTTGCAGCGCATTGAGGAAGGCGAAAGCCTCCGCCTGGCCGCCCTTGATGTCGAAGGAGAAGGTCGAGCCGGCGCCGGTGCATTGCCGCTCATAGGTGTCGCGCGCTGCGCCCTCGCCGAGGAAAGGCAGGTAATGCACCTTGCCGACGCGCGGATGATCGCGCAGAAATTCGGCGACCACTTTGGCGTTGCTGTTGGATTTCTCCATGCGCAATGCCAGGGTTTCCAGCGAACGGCCGAGCATCCAGCAGGAATGCGGATCGAGCTGCGTGCCGATGGCGCTGCGCAACGCCTTGACCGGGCCGATGACCGCCTTGGGCCCAAGCGCCGCGCCGGCAATGAGATCGGAATGGCCGCCGACATATTTGGTCAGCGAATAGAGCGAGAGATCAGCGCCGAAATCCAGCGGCCGCTGAAACACCGGCCCGAGCAGAGTATTGTCGCAGGCAATGATCGGCCGGTGGCCTTGCGCCTTGCCTATCTCATCCGCAAGACGGCGCACCAGCGCGATATCGACCAGAGTGTTGGTCGGGTTGGACGGCGTCTCGATCAGCACCACCGCGACGCGGCCGATCTTCCGCGCTTCCGCCAGCGCCGCGCGAATGGCGGCTTCGCTGACGCCGTCATCGAACGGCACCGCCTTGATGCCGAACTGCGCGAAGGTCTTGGTCAGCAGCGTCTCGGTGCCGCCATAGAGCGGCTGCGAATGCACGATGACGTCGCCGGGCCGCGCATAAGCCATCAGCGACGTCGAGATCGCCGACATGCCCGACGAGAACAAGATCGCCGACTCGGCGCCTTCATAGACCGCGAGGCGATCCTCGACGATCTCGCTGTTCGGATGATTGAAGCGCGAATAGACCAGGCCGGCGCCGGTGCCGGCCGGCGGCGTCTTGCGGCCCGACACATAATCGAAGAAATCGCGCCCCTCCTCGGCCGACCCGAAGACGAAGGTCGAGGTCAAAAAGACGGGCGGCTTCACCGCGCCTTCCGACAGCATCGGGTCATAGCCATAGCCGAGCATCAGGGTCTCGGGCTTCAAGACGTGATTGCCGATCTTGGTCTTGGAGGCGCGGGGGGCGGCCATGGCGGTGTCCTTTTCGGGCAGTCGGTTTATGCGCTGCGGGCGGCAGGCGCACGGAAAAGAACTCAGAACGCTGCGTAATCGATCGGCTTCAAGCGATCGAGCTTCTTCTCGATCTTCGGCAGCGGATATTTCAAACCGCTCGCGCAGTTGAACAGCACGACGCGATCCGACTTCGACACGCGGCCGTCGGCGAGCGCCTGCTTGTAGGCGGCATAGGTCGCGGCGCCCTCGGGGCACAAGAGGAAGCCCTCCTCGCGCGCCATCTCGTCGAGCGCCAGTTCGATCGCCGGGTCCTCGACCGCGATGGCGAAGCCTCCCGACTCACGCACGGCGCGGAGAATGAGGAAATCGCCGACCGCCTGCGGCACGCGGATGCCGGAAGCGATCGTGTGCGCGTTATCCCAGCGCGGCGCGTGCTCCTTGCCTTCGTCGAAAGCCTTGACCATCGGCGCGCAGCCCGCGGCCTGCACGGCGATCATGCGCGGCCGCTTCGAACCGATGAAGCCGATCTTCTCCAGTTCGTCGAACGCCTTCCACATGCCGATCAGGCCGGTGCCGCCGCCGGTCGGGTAGAAGATCGCATCCGGCACGTCCCAGCCGAGCTGTTCGGCCAGTTCGAGGCCCATCGTCTTCTTGCCCTCGATGCGATACGGCTCCTTCAGCGTCGAGGTGTCGAACCAGCCGACCTTGGCCTTGCCCTCGCCGACGATCTTGCCGCAGTCGTCGATCAGGCCATTGACGCGGTAAACGCTCGCGCCCTGGAGCGCGATCTCGGAGACGTTCACTTCCGGCGTATCCTCGGGGCAGAAGATGGTCGTCTTGATGCCGCAGTGCGAGGCGTAAGCGGCGAGTGCCGCGCCGGCATTGCCGTTGGTCGGCATCGCCATGTGCCTGATGCCGAGCGCTTTCGCCATCGAGACCGCCATGACGAGGCCGCGCGCCTTGAACGAGCCGGTCGGCAGCCGGCCTTCGTCCTTGACCAGGATGTCGCCGCCGCCGAGCTTCTTCGCCAGCTTCGGCATCGGCACGACCGGCGTCATGATCTCGCCGAGGCTGACGATGTCCTCCTTACGGCGGACAGGCAGCAGTTCGCGGTAGCGCCACAGGTCGGCGGGGCGTTGCGCCAGTTTGTCTTTGGTCAGTGCCTGCTTCACGCCGGCGAGATTGTAGCGCACCAGGAGCGGCTTGCCGGCGCGCGACAGGTTATGGACCTGATCGGCCTCGTACCGCTCGCCGGTCATCGAACATTCCAGATGCGTGACGAAATTCGGCAGGTCGGCCGTCAGATTGTCGTCATGGCGCATCGGAAAACTCCTCGCGCAGGGTAGGTTACTCGGCGGTCTCGCGCTTTCTGAACACCACGAAATGCGACAGTGAGAAATTGACCGCGAAGGACACGAAGATCGCCACCAGCTTGCCGGCCCAGGCCGGCGTGTTGGCGAGTTCGACCATGCACCACACGGTCAAGGTGTTGGCCAGGAAGCCGGCGAACTGCGACAGCGCGAAGCCGATGTAGCGGTCGAAGGCCAGCTTGCGGCCGGACTCCGTGGCGAAGGTGATGGTCGAGTTCATCACGTAGGAGCCGCTGACCGCGACCACCCAGGCCATGCTGTTGGACACCAGGATCGGCAGCGCCAGGTAATAATAGGCGAAGGAAAATACCGCAAAGTCGATCGCGGAATTGACGACGCCGATCAGCGCGAAGCTGACCGCCTTGAGCGCCACGGCGCGCTCGGCCCAGGCGACGCGCAGCCGTTCACGCATGTTGTGCAGCGGTTGAATCATGGCGCCTCCATACCATCTCGAACCGCCAAGGTCTTGCCCGAAAAGGCGGTTCCGGGCGCCGGCCGATGCCGCGGCGCATGGCGACAAGGCCATCACCATGCGCTATAGATCGCGCCTTGAGCGGAGGATTGCGTGCCTAAATCGCCGGCAAAAACCACCCGATCGGCCAGCCGGGCCGGCCAGACCAAGCGCGCCAGCGCCGGACCCCGGGCCGGACTGTCGATCGTCGTCCCGGTCTATAACGAGGCCAAGGGCCTGCCGGGCCTGCATGAGCGCGTCGCCGAGGTGGCGCGGTTCCTCAAGAGCAAATACGGGCTGGCAGTCGAGGTCGTCTATGTCGATGACGGCAGCCGCGACGGCTCCAGCGAGGTGGCGCTGTCCCTTCCCGCGATCTCGCTCGACGTTCAGGTGGTGACGCTCTCCCGCAATTTCGGCAAGGAGGCCGCCCTGCTCGCCGGCCTCGATCATTGCCGGCTCGGCGCCGTGATGTTCATGGACGCCGATGGCCAGCATCCGCCGAGCCTGATCGAGACCCTGGTCACGCGCTGGCTCGATGACGGTTACGACGTCGTCTACACCGCCAAGGCGCACCGCGAGAACGAATCCTTCCTGCGCCGCACCGGCGTGCACTGGTTCTACTGGCTGCTGAACTGGCGCGCCCGGCTGAAAATTCCGGAAGACGCCGGCGACTTCCGCCTGCTGTCGCCGCGCGCGGCCGACGCCTTGCGGCAGATGCCGGAGCGCAACCGTTTCTTCAAGGGCCTGTCGACCTGGATCGGCTTCCGCCAAGTGCGGGTCGATTACGAGCCGGCCGACCGCGAGCATGGCGTCACGTCGTGGAACGTCTGGTCGCTGGTCGGTCTGTCGATCGAGGGCCTGACCTCGTTCTCGGTGGCGCCGCTGCGCGTCGCCAGCCTGCTCGGCGCATTGATCGCCGCCTCGGCGCTGCTGTTCGGTTTCTGGATCTTCCTCGAGACCGTGCTGTTCGGCGAGGACGTGCCCGGCTATCCCTCGCTCGTCATCGGCATGATGGTGCTGGGCGGCGTGCAACTGATGATGATCGGCATCCTCGGCGAATATATCGGCAAGCTCCTGTCCGAGATCAAAGGCCGGCCGGTTTATTTCGTCGCCGAGCACAGCCTCAAGCAGGTCAAGCAGGACGAGGAGCCGCGCAACGCGTCGTCGCGCGCGGCCGAGTGAGTCTGACCGCCTTGCGCAGCAGGACCCGCCGCATCTGGCTATGCGCCGACGACTACGGCATGGCGCCCGGGGTCAATGATGCGATCCGCCAGTTGATCGCGAACCGCCGCATCAATGCCACCTCGGTGATGACGGCGGCCGGCCATCTCGACCGCGACGAGGCTGACGCCTTGGTCGAAGCCAATGGCGACGGCAACGCCGCGATCGGCCTGCACGTCACGCTGACGGCGCCGTTCAAGCCGTTGAGCGCCAACTTCGCGCCGCTTCGCGGCGGCGCTTTTCTGCCGCAGATCGACCTGATGCGCGCGGCGATGACGCGGCGGCTCGATGTCGAGATGCTCACCGTGGAGATCGCGACGCAGGTCGAAGCCTTCGTCGAGACCTTCGGCACGCTGCCCGCTTATCTGGACGGCCACCAGCATGTGCAACTGCTGCCGCAGGTGCGCGATGCCTTCCTGAAAGTGGCGGCGGAAACCGTGCCCGGTGCCTGGGTGCGCCAATGCGGCCGGCCACGCGGCGCCCGCCCGCTGCACGACCGCAAGGGGCTCGTCATCGACATCCTCAATCTCGGCTTCCGCAGCCGCGCCGCGCGCCTCGGCGTCGCCACCAACCCGGCCTTCGCCGGGGTCTATTCGTTCAGCGCCAAGGCGAACTTCGCTGCGATTTTCCCGCGGTTCCTGAAGAACTTGCCGGACGGTGGCCTGGTCATGTGTCATCCCGGCTTCGTCGATGCCGAGCTAACCTCGCTCGACTCGCTGACGAGGTTGCGCGAGCACGAATTCGCCTTCTTCAATTCGGATGCTTTCCCGGCTGCGCTTGCCGCCCACGGCGCGGCCTTGATCGACTCCTCTGGCAGAGACGGCGGCGCTGCCTAGATCTTGCGGGCGCACGGCCGTGCGCCTTGAGGGAGAACGGTGATGACGCCGCAGGAACGCCAACTGATCGACGAATTGTTCGACCGCATCGCCCGGCTCGAGACGGGGCCGCGGGACCCGGACGCCGAGCGCGCCATCGCCGCCGGCGCGCAGCGCGCGCCGCATGCGCTCTACGCGCTGGTTCAGACCGCGCTGGTGCAGGACGAAGCCTTAAAGCAGGCCGAAGCGCGCATTCGCGAGCTCAACGGCGCCGAGACGGGCGCCGCCGGCGGCGGCTTCCTCGATTCCATGCGCAGCGCTTTGGGCCGCGGCTCGGTGCCGAGCGTGCCGCGCGCGGGCAGCACCGAACCGGACCCGCGCTGGAACACCGGCGGCGCGCTGTCCCAAGGCTCAATGACGCCCGGCGCCGCTCCACAATACGCGCCGCAGGGCCAGCCGGCCTCGCCCTTCAACGCGGCGCCGCAAGGCGGTGGCGGCTCGTTCCTCGGCACCGCCGCGGCCACCGCGGCCGGCGTCATCGGCGGGTCGATGCTGTTCAACGCGCTGGGCGGCATGTTCGGCGGGCAGCGTAGCGGCAGCGCGCTTGCCGATGCGCCGCGCGACCAGGGCGCGAACAATCCGTGGGGCGGCAACGACAATGCGGCGGGCAGCGACCTGTCGCGCGATGCCGGGCTCAACGATGTCGGCGGCAATGATCGCCGCGCCAGCCTGTTCGACGACGGCGACAGTGACAATGCCAGCGACTACGACGTCGCCGACAGCGGCGATTTCGATGGCGACTTCGGCGGCGACGACAGCGCCTGATTTGTCCCGGGCGCCGCGCAGCACGCAGTGATGCGCGGCTGAACCGGGACCGTCGCGGACCTGAGCCTGGAACGGCCCCGGCTCTGCGGCGCTTCGCGCCGCGTCCGGGGCAAGGCCTACATCACCACGACCTTGGCGCCGACCTTGACGCGCTCGTAGAGGTCCTCGACGTCCGCGTTGCGCATGCGGATGCAGCCCGACGACACGTTGGTGCCGATGGTCCACGGTTCGTTCGAGCCGTGGATACGGTACAGCGTCGAGCCGAGATACAACGCGCGGGCGCCGAGCGGATTGTTCGGCCCGCCATCCATGTGCCGCGGCAGATAGGGCTGGCGTTCCAGCATCTCCGGCGGCGGCGTCCAGTCCGGCCATTCCTTCTTGGCCGAGACGCGATGCGTACCGGCCCACATGAAGCCCGGCCGGCCGACGCCGACACCATAGCGCAGCGCGCGGCCGTCGCCCTGAACGAGATAGAGAAACTTGTTCGGCGTATCGATGACGATCGTGCCGGGCTCTTCCGTCGTCCGATAGGCGACTTCCTGTTTCTCGTAGATCGGATTGATCGGATAGTTCTGCAGCGCTTCGCCGCCGACCGGGCCGGTGCTGGCGTAGACCTGCTGCACCGGCGCCTGCGGCGCCGCGTAGTACTGCTGCTGTTGCTGCTGCTGCGACGGCAGCGGCGCATAACCCCGATCCCGGTCGCCGCCATTGCCGAAGATGGCCTCGATGAAGCCGCCGCCCATTTCGCTGCGCATGCGCTGCGGCTGCGCGACGACGACCATCTGCGGCGGCGCCGGACGCGCCATGGCGCGCGGCGCGGCCGCGTAATACTGCTGCGGCTGATAGCCCTGCGGATAAGGCTGCCCCGCGTAATACTGCTGCGCGCAGGCCGGCGCGACGCCCGCCAGAAACGCCAAGGCGATGAGGAAAGAACGCAGACGCATGACGCTACTCGCACACAAGAAAAGACGTCGCCTTACCCTCTTACAATCAAGCATCGATTGGTAAACCGGCCCAAACGCCGAGCGGATTTGTGCCCGCTTCGTGGTGCTAACGTTTATTTTGCGTAAAATGCCAAACGACGTGGTTAATCCTTCGTTGCCGGTGCGGCCGCAAACTCTGCGGCATTGTCACGCTGCAACGCGGCGTTAATTCACCATGCGTTACACGCTATGCCGGATAAGGCTGAGGACCAGGCCGTGCAGCGCAAGGCTTTCCGGATCGAATCGATGCTCACGCCGCGCCGGACCGGCGCGGCCGCGGCCTATGCGGCAGACGTCGCCGTTGATGTCGATGCGCTGTCGGCGTTGCGCAGCGAAATCGCATTCGCCCGCGAGGCGATCGCCCGCAATCGCCAGGACCTTGCCGCGCTGGTTGGCGACGCCAAGGAGCGCCGCCTTCCCCGCGCCGCCGCTCAGCTCGGCGCCGCCGTCGACGATATGCGCAGCGCCACCGACCGGATCCTCAATCTCGCCGAAGCCGCCGACGACAACGCCCGCGCGCTGGCGGCCAGCCTGAAGGACGATTACAAGCGCGGCCTTGCCCAGGAGATCCAGGACCAGATCGTGAAGATCTACGAGGCCTGCAATTTTCAGGACATCGCCGGCCAGCACATCGGTAAGGTGATCAGCCTCTTGGGCACGATGGAAGGCCAGCTCGACCTCATCATCGCGCGCAGCACCGGCACGCCGGCGGAAGCCGCGCCGCGCGGCACCATGGCGCTTAACGACAGTCTGTTGAACGGACCGAAGCTCGCCAGCGATAGCGGCCACGCCACCCAGCACGACGTCGACCGGATATTCGGCTGATCGCGCTCAGCGCGGGCGCCGGATCACGATGAAGCAGATGAGCCCGGCCGCGGCGAAGGCGGAGGCCATCGCCAGCGCTGCGGCGTCAGACGCGCGATCGACCACCATCGCCATCACTAACGGCGCGGCCGCCTGCACCATCAGAAACGGAAAGGCGAGCCGCCCCATCAGCCGGCCGTAGCCGGCGGCGCCAAACAGAGCGAGCGGCACCGCGCCGCGCGCGATGGTGATGAGACCGTTGGCGCCGCCGAAGATGATGGCGAAGGCGGCGGCGACCGGCGTCGCGATGCCGAACACGCCGACCATGACGAAACCCGCGAGCAGCGCCGACAGCGCGATGCGCGCGATCCACAACGGATGCAGGTTGCGGCCGAAGGCGAATTCGACGACGCGGGCGCCGACCTGCGCCGGGCCGAACAGCGCGCCGATCATCACCACGGTGTCGCCGTCGATGCCGGCGCGCGTGAAGATCGCCAGCAGATGCGCGGCAAGGCCCGACGGCACGAAGGCGTAAATGGCAAAGCCGCCCGCCACCAGCAGGAACGGCAGCCCCTTCGCCGGCAGTACGCGGTCGGGCGCTTTGGCGCCGGGGGCCGGCGGCGGCAATGCGGCCGCCTCGACGCGGTCGCGCGGCAGCAGGAAGGCGTGCAGCGGCGCGGCGACGACGAGCAGCAGCCCGGCATAGATCAAATAGGTGCCCCGCCATCCGACCGCCTCGGTGAGGAAATGCGTCGCCGGCCATCCGACCGTCGAGGCAAAACCGCCGGCCAGCGTCAGCGCCGTGATTGGCCGCCGCGCCGCGGCGCTGAAGATGCGGCCGAGCGAAGCAAAGGCGGCGTCGTACAGGCTTGCCGACAGCGCGACGCCGAGCAGGATCCACACCGCGACATAGGCGATGCGGCTGTCGGCGACGGTGATGAGCACGAGACCGAGCGCGCCGGTGAGCGAGCCGATCGTCATCACGACATGGCCGCCATAGCGGTCGATCGAGCGGCCGACATAAGGCGCGGCGAGGCCGGCCGCGAGCAGAGCGAAGGAAAAGCCGCCCATCGCGAATGACATCGACCAGCCGTGCTCGCGGGCGATCAGCGGCACGATCAGCACAGGTGTGTAGTAAATGCCGCCCCAGGCGAGGATCTGCGTCACGCCGAGAACGGGCACCGCGCGCCAGGGGCCGGAGAGAAATTGGAAGGAACGAGACATCAGCACCGGCGGCGCTTTTCCCTCCCCCGCGTGCGGGGAGAGGGTCGGGGTGAGGGGCTCTTCCCAATAGCACCCGGCGCC
>JAHCKF010000429.1 GCA_026125925.1 Pseudolabrys sp. | reverse complement strand
AAGGGGAGAGGGAGCAGGCAGCGCTCGCGGCACGCATCACACCACCGCATTCTCATTCACGTACTTCCCGACATACTCCCTGAACCCCTCTTCGCTCGCCGCCATCTTCGCGTACAGCGCAAGGTGTTCGATGTCCGCTTTGTAAGTGTCGGGCAGTGGCAGCGGCCAGGCGCCGTTCTCGGCGACCGCGATGGCATCGACGTAGAAGCCGGGCAAGGTGCCGGCGGCATACAAGGGATCGTCGAGCAGGTTGCGCTGCTCGATCTTCTCCACGGTGACGATGGTGCGCTTCGCCGCATGCGCCATGGTGACGAGTTCGCGCTGCCGTCCGATCCAGACATTGCCGTGCTCGTCGGCGAGCGGCGCGTGGAACAGCGCGACATCCGGCGTGATCGCCGGCAACAGCACGATCGGATCGTTGTTGCCGAACGGTGAATCGATCACCTTCCAGTCGTCGCGATATTTCAGCACGTCCGAGCCGATCAGCCCGCGCAGCGGCATGAACGGCACGCCCTTCTCCGCCGCCTGCAAGGCCGCGTGCAGCGCCGGACAGGTCGCGTCCTTCATCGCGATCGCACCTTTGAGCACCGCCTGCGTGAAGCGCGGCGCCGGCCCGAGTTCGCCGAGGCTGACTGCGCTCGTCTCCAAAGTCGCGACGCAGCCCGCACCGATCAGCAGATCGGCCTGCATCGACGAGGTCGGCAGCGCCACCAGGTGCAGATCCTTGACGCCGCGGCGGATCAGCGCTCGCGTCGCGGCCATCGGCACGCCGCACACCTCGCGCGGCACCACCAGCATGCTGCCGTCGGTAATCGCCGACAGCGCGTCGTCGAGGGGTTGCACGAGAGACATCGCCGGCTCCTGCCCACTGACGGCAGGCCTCGCAGTGGGCCGCCGCTCAAAACGTCATGGCAACCTTGCGATTGCCAACTCCATCTTGCCATGTCCAATGAATTCTGCGACGCCGTCAGCCGCATGACCACCTTGCAGCAGAAGCTCGCCGCCGGCCGTTTCGTCATCACTGCGGAGATCACGCCGCCGGTATCGTTCGACCGCGCTGATCTCATCGCCAAGGCGGCGCCGCTCAAGGGCCTCGCCGACGCGGTCAATGTCACCGACGGCGCCGGCGCCCGCCCGCATATGGGCGCGCTGCCCGCCGCGGCGATCCTGGTGCAGGAGGGCATCGAGCCGATCCTCCAGCTCACCTGCCGCGACCGCAACCGCATCGCGTTGCAGAGCGAACTGATGGGCGCGGCGGCAAGCGGCGTCGACAACCTCCTGATCCTGCGCGGCGACGATCCGTCGGCCGGCGACCAGCCCGACGCCAAGGCGGTGTTCGATCTCGACGCCCGGCAATTGCTCGAGACCGCCCGCCGCCTGCGCGACGGCCATGAATTGCCGAGCGGCCGCAAGGTCGCGGGCACAGCCCGGTTCCTGCTCGGCGCCGCCGATTCACCGATCGACCCGCCGGCCGGCTGGGAGCCCAAGGGCCTCGCCGCCAAGGTTGCCGCCGGCGCGCAGTTCGCGCAGACCCAGTTCTGCATGGATGCCGGCATCGTGCAGCGCTACATGGCGCGGCTGGCCGAGCACGGCCTCGCCGACAAGCTCAAGGTCATCATCGGCATCGCGCCATTGCGCTCGGCCAAATCGGCGCGCTGGATGAAGGACAAGCTCTACGGCACCATCATCCCCGACAGCATCGTCGAGCGGCTCGACAAGGCCGCCGACCCGGCCGCCGAGGGCCGCGCCATCGCCGTGGACCTGATCGGCGACCTTGCCGCCCTTCCCGGTGTTGCCGGTGTTCACATCATGGCGCCGAACAACGACGAGGCGGTGCCGGACGTGATCCGCGCCGCCCGCGCCGGCATCAAGCGCCTCGCCTGAGGCCCGCGCACCCGCGCTCTCCCTAACGCGCTCTTGCTCGCCGCCTTGCGCCATCGCATAGTCCCGCCCCTCGCCCTTTCGGCCTGACAACAAACGGAATTCCAGGGAGATCGTCTCATGAAGCTCGTCCGCTACGGCGCCGCCGGCCGCGAAAAACCCGGCATCATCGGCGAGGACGGCAAAATCCGCGACCTGTCGCGCGTCGTGAAGGACATCGACGGCGCCATGCTCGCCTCCGGCGGTCTCGCCAAGATCAAGAAGCTCAACCTCAAGCGCATGAAGCCGGTCGCCGGCAAGCCGCGCCTCGGCCCCTGCATGGGCAACGTGAGGAACTTCGTCGCCATCGGCCTGAACTACTCCGACCACGCCGCCGAGGCCGGCCTGCCGGTGCCGAAGGAGCCGGTGATCTTCTGGAAGCACACCTCGTCGATCTGCGGCCCGAACGACGACACCATCGTGCCGAAGGAATCGCTGAAGCTCGACTGGGAAATCGAGCTCGGCATCGTCATCGGCAAGCGCGCGCGCTATCTCGACAAGGCCAAGGCCAAGGACGCCATCGCCGGCTACTTCCTCGCCAACGACGTCTCCGAGCGCAACTTCCAGATCGAGCGCTCCGGCGGCCAGTGGGGCAAGGGCAAGAGCTGCGAGACCTTCGGGCCGATCG
>JAHCKF010000428.1 GCA_026125925.1 Pseudolabrys sp. | reverse complement strand
TAGAGGTGATAGCGGCCCGGGCCGCGGCCGACGAGGCCGATCTCGGCGAGATAAGGCCGCGCGCAGCCGTTCGGGCAGCCGGTCATGCGGATGACGATGTCGTCGGCGGACAGCCCGTGGTTGGCGAGGCTTTCGTCGAGCGCGTCGATCAGCGAGGGCAGATAGCGTTCGCTCTCGGCGAGCGCCAGGCCGCAGGTCGGCAGCGCGACGCAAGCCATCGAATTGCGCCGCAGGCCCGACCACGGCGCCAGCAGCCCGGCGTCGCGCGCAATGGTCTCTATCTCCGCCTGACGCGCCGTCGGCACATTGGCGATGATGATGTTCTGGTTGGCGGTCATGCGCAGGTCGCTGCCGGGAACGTCCTTGAGGATCTCCGCGATGCGGCGCAGCGCTGACATCTGCGCCGCGCCGGGGCGGTCGTGGATGCGGCCGTTCTCGACGAACAGTGTGAGGTGGCCGTTGCCGTTGTCGCCCTGCGACCAGCCGTAGCGATCTCCGGTCGAAGTGAACTTGAACGGCTTGGCTGCTTCGAATTTGATGCCGGCGCGCTTTTCCACCTCGGCGCGGAAGTTATCGAGGCCGCGGTCCTCGATGGTGTATTTGAGCCGCGCGTGCTTGCGGTTCTTGCGATCGCCCCAGTCACGCTGCGTCGTCAGCACCGCTTCGGCGACCTTGACCGCATCCTCGGTGCGGCAGAAGCCGAGCATGTCGGCCGCGCGCGGATAGGTGTCGGTTTCGCCATGGGTCATGCCCATGCCGCCGCCAACGGTGACGTTCCAGCCGGTGACGTCGCCGTTGCCGTCGAGAATGGCAATGCAGCCCAGGTCGTGCGCGTAGACATCGACGTCGTTCGACGGCGGCACCGCGATCACGGTCTTGAACTTGCGCGGCAGATAAGTCTTGCCATAGATCGGCTCGGTGACCTCCTCTTCGCCGCCGGCGATGCGCTCACCGTCGAGCCAGACCTCGCGATAGGCCGGCGTCCGCGGCATCAGATGTGTCGAGATCGTGCGCGCGAGCTCGATGGCTTCGGCGTGCGCCTTGCTCTGATACGGATTGGGGTTGGCCATCACGTTGCGGTTGACGTCGCCGCAGGCGGCAATCGAATCGAGCAGCACGTCGTCCATGGCGCGCAAGGTCGCCTTGAGATTGAACTTGATGAGGCCGTGAAGCTGCACCGTCTGCCGCGTCGTCAGCCGCATGGTGCCGTTGCCGTAGGTCTTGGCGATGTGGTCGAGCGCCAGATATTGCTGCGGCGTGACCACGCCGCCGGGCATGCGCACGCGGATCATGAAAGCGAAGGCCTTCTCCAGCTTCTTGCGCGTGCGTTCGGGCCGCAGGTCGCGGTCGTCCTGCAAATACATGCCGTGGAATTTGACGAGCTGCTGGTCGTCCTCGACGATGGCGGCTGTCGAATTTTCCGCAAGGCCCTCAGTCAGCGTGCCGCGCAAGTAAGCGCTGGCTTCCTTGATGTATTCGTTGCGCGAGAGTTCGTCGGTCATTCGTAGGTTTCCATGCTCTCTCGATGTCATGCCCCGCGAAAGCGGGGCATCCAGTAAACTCGGGCGTTCGCGACGCTTGCGTTTACTGGATCATCCGCTTTCGCGGATGATGACGGCGGAGGGTGCTGCGCGCCCTCTAATACGTATCCGTCAGATAGCGCTTATCTTTCTCGAGCTGCGCCACGGCCTGCTCGGCCGCCTCCGGCGACAGCGACTTGACGTCGGCATAGGCCGACACCAGCGCGGCGCGAACGTCCTTGGCCATGGCCTTGGCGTCGCCGCAGACATAGAAGGACGCGCCATTGTCGAGCCATTCGACCAGCTCCTGGCGGCGCTCGATGATGCGGTGCTGAACATAGACCTTCTCCGGCGTATCGCGCGAGAAGGCGACGTCGAGCTTGGCCAGCGAGCCGTCGGCAAGCGCGTCCTGCCATTCGAGCTGATAGAGGAAGTCGTGGGTGTACTGGCGGTCGCCGAAGAACAGCCAGTTGCGGCCCTTCGCTTCGGTGGCGCGGCGCTCCTGCACGAAGGCGCGGAACGGCGCGATGCCTGTGCCGGGGCCGACCATGATGACGTCCTTGTCGGCCGCCGGCAGCGCGAAATGCTTGTTCGGCTTGAGTTTGACGCGCACCTTGGCGCCGCGCTTGACGCGTTCGGCGACGTAGTTCGAGGCGACACCCTTGCGGGCGCGGCCCTTGGTGCGATAGCGCACCGCGGAAATCAGCAGATGCGCTTCGTCACCGACTTCGGCGCGCGACGACGCGATCGAATAGGCGCGCGGCGCAAGCGGCCGCGTCAGCGCCCGCAGCGTATCGGCGGTCACCACCGTCGGGAATTCGGCGATCAGGTCGATGAGCTGGCGATCGACGATCCAGGCTTTCGCTTCGCCGGCATCGAGCAATTGGCGCACGTAGGTGTGGCCGGTCTGCGCCGCGTAGGTCTCGACCGTCTTCAGCGACAAGGTCGTGACGTCGCGCGTGCGGATCAGTTCGTCGCGCAATTGAGCGTCGGCGGACAGCCCGGCGAGCTTGAGCAGTTCATCGACGTA
>JAHCKF010000427.1 GCA_026125925.1 Pseudolabrys sp. | reverse complement strand
TGAGGAGATACACCGTCACCACCCAGGGCAGATCGTCGAGATTGCCGAAATGCCGGCCGATGGTCGGCAGCGCGGTGGCGACGATGGTCTGGTCGAGCGCGCCGAGGAACATGGCGAGCGCGATGCCGAGCACGATCTGCATGATCACCGCATGCGGCAGCGCCGGCGGCGCCGCGGCATGCGGCGCGGACGCGGCCTGCACGACGGGATCGGCCGCAACGCTGGCGGCCGGGCGCGGTTCCGGTGGGAGGGCTGGTTCGCGGTTCGACATGAAGCGCCGGACATGCCTTGCCGGCGTGGCCCGCGCAAGCGGTATCCGCGCGCGGGTGCTATGCCGGGGTGGCCGCGTGGCCGCTGTTCGTCGCCAGCGCGGCGCGGTCCCGATCGATTCGGATCAACCTTTTAGCCGGGTGAGATCGGCGACGGCGGCTTCGATCCTGTCACTGGCGCAAGTTGGCGCCACATTATGAATAGAATTCGCAGTACGGATAGCCGCCAACCAGATTGGCGGCATCAGAAAATTGCCGCCACCACCTCCACATCCGTCGCGCCGAAATCCGTGCCCTTGAACAACAACGGCTCGGCTTCCGCTTTCGCCAGCGCATAAGACGCGCAATCGCCGAAGTTGAGGCCGGCCTTGTGGCGGCCCTTCCCGTAGCGGATGAAGGCGTCGCGGGCGATGTCGGCTTGGTCGTCGGTGAACGGCACGATGACGGCTGCGATGTCACGCAGCAGATCGTCCAGGTACCGGCTGCCGGTTGGGCCGAAGCGGCCGACCATGACGATACCCGATTCCAGTTTCGTCATGGTCGACACCAATCGCCTCGGTGCCGCGTTGATCGCGCGCTTGTAATGCTCACGATCGGGTTCGCCTAACAGAATGGCCATCAGAACCGAGCTGTCGATCACCATCAGTCGAAATGGCCGTGTTCGTTGTAACCGAGGATCTCGTCGGGGCTGCGATCGTCCAGCACGGGCAGTTGCTTGACGCTCTCGACAATCGCCTCGATCCGGCGGCTGAAGTGCTCGTAGGTCTCGCGCCGAGGCTTCCTGCGCTCGCGCTCCACCTCGCGGCGGACGACCTCGGTCAGCGCCTCGGTGATGCCCTGCCCGCGCCGCCGCGCCAGTTCGCGGACAAGCTCCACGGTCTCCGGATTTTTGATGCTTAGGCCCATGGCAAGACCTCTTTTTCTATATTCTACCCTGCAAGGTATATTCTATAATATACGGCATACTTCGTTGATATTCAAGGCAGTTTAACGGCGTTATTATTTCCGTATGGTTCCGCGCGACCCCTTCGGCCACTTCATCGGCCACTTGACGATGTAATCGATGAGGTCCCGGTCCGGCACGTTGACTTCGCTGTCCGACACCTTGCCGCGCACCGAGATGCCGGCGTCGTGCACCGTCTGCGGCGTGCCGGAGATCAAGGGGTGCCACCACGGCAGGTCCTGCCCGTTCGCCACCAGCACATAGCCGCAGGTCGGCGGCAGCCAGGTCAGTCTTCGGATGTTGCGCCAGGTCAGGCGCACGCAGTCGTGCACCTTCTTCTGCCGGTTCGGGTAGTCGGTGCAGCGGCAGGTCTCGCCGTCGAGCAGCTTGCAGCCGACGTCGGTATAGACCGTCTCGCCGGTGTCCTCGTCGGTCAGCTTGTTGAGGCAGCAGCGGCCGCAGCCGTCGCACAGGCTCTCCCACTCCTTGGCGGTCATCTCGGAGAGCTTCTTGGTGCGCCAGAACGGCAGCTTCGGCTCGGTCTTCGTGTCGGCCATGCGGCATCCTACCCCTCAGGGCGGCCTACCGCGCTTTGGCCGGGGGCGAAAGGCGTGGCGCCGCCCGCCCCCAATTTCTCCCCAATTGCCGTTCACCGTTCCGTCAATAACCGCCCGGCCGCATTAGCGAAAACCGCCCCGATCGACTAGATTAGGGGGCGCTTTGGTCCATGCGGCCGGCGTCACCGGCCGGCAGGCCCGCACGCAGACCTCGAACTGAACCTTAACCGATTGAGCGATAAGGCGAAATGGCCCTGGACGAGCTGCCTCCCGAGACCTGGCGCCAGCGCCTGAAGCGCATCCTGCTGGGCTTCGACGCCTGGGTGGACTTCAGCGTCTTCCGCTCGGCCACGTCCTTGCGCGAGGGCTACGAGCGCTTCTCCACCTTCATGGACCGCTTCCACGTCTCCGGCTGGAAGCGCTGGGGGGCCGAATTCGCCTCGGAAGGCGCCACCCTGGGGCTGGCCGCCGGCATCGTCATGCTGGCGCTGGCGACGCCGGCCTTCCAGATGACGCAGGACGGCGACTGGCTCAAGAAGTCCGAGCTCGCCGTGACGTTTCTCGACCGCTACGGCAACGAGATCGGCACCCGCGGCATCCGCCACAACGATTCCATCCCGCTCGACCAGTTCCCCGATCACCTGATCAAGGCGGTGCTGGCGACCGAAGACCGCCGCTTCTACGACCATTTCGGCATCGACGTGCCGGGCACCATGCGCGCGCTGGTCACCAACGCGCAGGCCGGCGGCGTGCGCCAGGGCGGCTCGTCGCTGACGCAGCAATTGGC
>JAHCKF010000426.1 GCA_026125925.1 Pseudolabrys sp. | reverse complement strand
GGCGGCGGAATAGCTGCGCAACGGATCTTCCTGTCTTTCTTCATGATGAAGGCGGTTTGCCACCCGATCACCAGCGACGCCGGCATCCTCTTTCGTCGGACGACGCACTGCAACAAGCGCCTCTCACATATCCCGGCATTCTCCAAAACGGCAGGATTCAAGCGTTTTAAATCGATCTAAATGGTGGTAAATTGGCGATCGGGGCGCCGTCGCGGCCGGCTCGGGCACCCGTGGCGAAAGCGGTAACCGGTTCAAGCCGCACATAAAAGTCCACCAGGGAGGAAGTTATGGCATCGGATCAAGGCATGTGGCTCAACCGCCGTCAGGTCGGGCAGCTTCTCGGTCTCGGAGGGGCGGCGCTGACGGGACTGCTGCCGTCGCGCGTTTTCGCGCAAACGCGCAAGACGACGCTCGTTCTGGGCATCGACATCAGCGACACCATCACGCTCGATCCGGCGCGGCTGGCGCAATACACCTCGCCGATGACGGTGAACACGGCCTATGAGCCGCTCGTCACCATGGCGCCCGGCGATTACATCAACGTCAAACCGGCGCTGGCGACCAAATGGGCGCGCACGCCGGATGGCAAAGGCTGGCGCTTCACCTTGCGCGACGGCGTCAAGTTCGCCTCCGGCAAGCCGATGACGGTGGAGGACGTCAAATGGTCCTTCGAGCGGCTGATGAACCTGAAAGATCAGCCGGCGCAATATGTCGAGAACATCGATCACGTCGCCGCGGTCGACAAGAGCACTTTCGACATCATCCTGAAGAAGCCGGAACAGCCGATCCTCACCGTTCTGGCGGCCCCGGAATTCGTCGTCATGGAAAAGGCTGTCGTCGAAGCGAATGGCGGTACGGCCGCAGCCGACGCCAAGACGGCCGACAAGGCGACGCAATGGCTGAACACCAAGTCGGCCGGCACTGGCGCCTATCAAATCGCGGCCTGGGAGCGCAACGCGCATATCCAGCTCGTGCGCAATGAGCATTACTGGGCCGGCAAGCCGCCTTATGAGCGCGTCGTCATCCGCCACATCAGCGACGGCGCGGCGCAACTGCTCGCCGTCCGGCGCGGCGACGTCGATGCGGCGTTCAATCTGATCCCGGAGCAGATCAAGGCACTCAAGGACGACAAGGAGGTCCGCCTCGACCCGCTCAAGAGCCTCGACTTCGTCTACATGGCGCTGACGCAGGAGCCGGAATTCAACAAAGCGCTCGCCGTCAAGGAATGCCGCCAGGCGATCGGCTATGCCATCGACTATGACGGCATCAAGAACTCGATGCTCGGTGGCGCGGCGTTGCGGCCGGCGCACTTCCTGCCGATCGGCGTCGAAGGTTCGACCGAGGAAGTGGCGCGCCAGATCGGCTTCCGCCACGATCCGGCCAAGGCCAAGGAGCTGCTCGCCAAGGGCGGACATCCCGATGGTTTCGAGTTCGAAATCTCGTACGGCAATGCCGCCGTGCAGGGCGTGACCTATCAGGACCTGGCGCAGAAGATCCAATCCGATCTCGGCCAGGTCGGCATCAAGGCGCAGCTCAAGCCGATGGACCAGGTCAATCTGCGCACGACGTACACCGGCGGCAAATCGCAGGGCGGCGTGCTCACCTTCTGGAACCCGCCGGCGGTGGACAATCTGCTGTGGGCGGCGGCCGTCGTGCAGCGCGTTGCCAAGCGCGTGCACTGGAATGTGCCGAAGGACGTCTACGACCTGGCCTTCCAGGCCTATGTCGAACAGGACGCCAAGAAGCGCGCCGACATGTGGATCAACTGGCAGAAGGTGTTGGTCGATCAGGCCAACCACTTCATCCTGTTCCAGCCGGTTTATCAGATTGCCGTGCGTCAGACGATCGGCGACTTCCCGCTCACCGCGGCGGGCTGGATGCTCGACGTCAAGGACGTCAAGCCGAAGGCGTGAGCGGCCACACTTGAAATACAAAGGGCGGCCGCCGTGGCCGCCCTTTTTTTGCTGAGCGAAAACGCTAGCGCTTGAACTCGGCGGCTCGGCCTTCGCGGAAGGCATTGATGCCCTCGAGATGATCGCCGGCTGAAAAGCACAAGGTGTTCATCTCGTTCTCGTAGCGCAGGCCTGCATCCAGCGTGGACGACAGCGCCATGCGCGTCGCCGCCTTGACCGACTGCGACGCCACCGGGCTGTAACCGGCGATCTTGGCGCAGAGCGCGCGGGCTTCCTTCTCCAGCGCGGCATCATCGACCAGGAATTCGACCAGCCCCAGCCGGTAGGCTTCCTCGCCATCGATCGGCTCGCCGGTGAGCAGGAGCCGCATCGCCTGGCCATAGCCGACGATGCGCGGCAACATCTGCGAAGCGCCGCCGCCGCCGACCCAGCCGCGTGTCACCTCGGGGAAGCCGAGTTTCATGCTGCGGCCGGCGACTCGGATATCCGCGGCCATCGCCATCTCGGCGCCGCCGCCCAATACCCAGCCCTTGAGCGCGGCAATGACCGGTTTCTTGATGTTGCGGATGGCGTTCTCGTAGATCACGCGGTTGCGGAAGGCCCAGGCGCTGGGGTATTCGGCCAGCGAATTCAGGTCGCTGCCCGAGCAGAACGCCCGTTCGCCGGCACC
>JAHCKF010000425.1 GCA_026125925.1 Pseudolabrys sp. | reverse complement strand
CTTATTGGTGCGGCATCCCGGATCGCCCGGTCAAGCCCGGCGGCGACGGAGCTGCCATGCGCCGCCCCTTGCGGCTACGCCGCGGCCTGCTTCGCCATTTCCGCGGCTTCGGGAAATTCCTTGAGCTCGCCATGCGCGTTATCGACCGTCGCCATCAGGTCGAAATAGCGGATCGTCGGCGCGGCGCCAGTGCGCCTGATCACGCTCTGGCGCCACTCCTCATTATGCGCTCGCTGCGCCGCTTCGACCGACGGCCAGACATAGACGCCGCCGCAGCCTTTGCCGTTGAGTTCGAGCACGAAGGACTTACTGACCAACTCCTTGTTGGCCTGCCATTTGGCGAACACGCTGCGCGCATCCGCGGCGACCTGCTCGCGCGTGGCGCCCTTCGGCGCATTGAATTCGACCAGTTCGAGAATCATGACTTTTCCTCTTGACGCATGATCTTATCCGAAAACCGGACGCCACTTTTCGGGATCAGGCGCTGCCTTTGCGCGCCACCAGCATGTAATTGACGTCCATGTCGGACGACAATTGCCACCGGTCGGCGAGCGGATTGAAGATCACGCCGCGCTCGCCGATGACGTCGAGGCCCGCGGCTTCGATGGCGCGCTCGAGTTCGCGCGGCGTGACGAACTTGTCCCACTGATGCGTGCCGCGCGGCACCCAGCGCAGAACGTATTCGGCGCCGACGATGGCGAGCGCGAAGCTCTTGAGCGTGCGGTTGAGCGTCGCCGCGAACATCAGCCCGCCGGGCTTCACCATCGACGCGCAGGTGGCGACGAACTCCGGCACATCGACCACGTGCTCGACCACTTCCATCGCGAGCACGACATCGAAGCTCTCGCCGGCTTCGGCCAGCGCTTCCGCCGTCGTGGCGCGATAGTCGATCGACAGGTCCTGCTCCTCGGCATGCGCGGAGGCGACGGCGATGTTCTCTTCGGCCGGATCGACGCCGACCATCGTCGCGCCCAGCCGCGCCAACGGCTCGGACAGGATGCCGGCGCCGCAGCCGATATCGAGGATGCGCAGACCGCTGAGGCTGTCGAGCGTCTTGGCGTCGCGGCCGAAATGCGCCGTCACCTGATTGCGGATGTAGCCGACGCGCACCGGATTGAGCTTGTGCAGCGGCGCCATCGGACCGCGTGGATTCCACCAGTCGGCGGCCAGCCTGCCGAAGCGGGCGACCTCGCCCTCATCGACGGAATCGCGGGCGGCGCTCATCGGACACCTCTTTTGGGGAGCCGTCGGTTGGGAACCAACCCTTTGGAACGACAGCTGGAGTTCCGCATTGACAGAGCCACCTCGAAAGAACAAAAAGGGAACATGGCCAATCCGGATTTGAAGACCAAACTCGAAATTCTCGCCGACGCCGCCAAGTACGACGCCTCCTGCGCCTCTTCGGGCGCACCCAAGCGCGACTCGAAAAACGGCGCGGGTGTCGGCTCCACGACCGGCGCCGGCATCTGCCATTCCTATACGCCGGATGGCCGGTGTGTGTCTCTCCTGAAAATCCTGCTGACCAATTCCTGCATTTTCGACTGCGTCTATTGCGTCAACCGGCGTTCCAGCAATGTGCGCCGCGCGCGCTTTACCGTGGACGAGGTCGTGCGGCTGACGCTCGAGTTCTACAAGCGCAACTATATCGAAGGCCTGTTCCTCTCCTCCGGCATCATCCGCGACGCCGACTACACCATGGAGCAGTTGGTCGCGGTGGCGCGACGGCTACGCGAGGAACATCACTTTCGCGGCTACATCCATCTCAAGGCAATTCCGGAAGCGAGCCAGGAATTGATCGCGCAGGCCGGCCGCCACGCCGACCGACTGTCGATCAATATCGAACTGCCGACCGAGAACGGACTTGCGCAATACGCGCCGGAGAAGAAGCAGACCACGATCCGCGGCACCATGGCGAAAGTGAAGCTGCGCATCGACGAAGTGGCGAACGAGCGCAAAGCGCCCCGATTTTCTCCGTCAGGTCAGAGCACACAGATGATCGTCGGCGCCGACGGCGCCAATGACGCAACGATCCTCACCACCAGCGCCTCGCTTTATGCCAGCTACGGCCTGCGGCGCGTCTATTACTCGGCGTTCAGTCCGATCCCGGATGCAAGCCGCGCGCTGCCGCTCAAGGCGCCGCCGCTGATGCGCGAGCACCGGCTGTATCAGGCCGACTGGCTGATGCGGTATTACGGCTTCGACTCGAGCGAGATCCTGGCCGGCGACGCGGCCGGCATGCTCGACCTCGACGTCGATCCGAAGTTCGCCTGGGCGCTGCGCAACCGCGCGCAGTTTCCGCTCGATGTGAATGTCGCCCCGCGCGAGATGCTGCTGCGCGTGCCGGGCCTCGGCGCCCGCACCGTCGATCGGCTGATCGAGACGCGGCGGCACAAGACCTTGCGGCTCGACGACATCGCGCGGCTCAAAGGCGCGCTGAAGCGGGCGCGGCCTTTCATCGTCACGCCCGACCACCGCCCGGTGCAGGACCTCGACAGCACGGTCATCCGGGCGCGGCTGGCGCCGCAACCAAAGCAGTTGTCGCTGTTCGGCTAGAGGAGCAGCCCTCATGTATCGCGTCACGGTTCAGAAC
>JAHCKF010000424.1 GCA_026125925.1 Pseudolabrys sp. | reverse complement strand
CGACATCGACGCAGGACGGCGTCTGCGGCACGACTTCTTCCGGCGCCGGCGCGTTCTCGTCGCGCTTCTTCACCATCACCCAGCGCACATATTCGAGCACGGTGGCGCCGTCCTGATCGAGCCCGCGCGAGCGCACATAGACGATGCCGGTCTTGCGATTGGAGTTTTCCTTCAGTCCGATGACTTCCGACGTCGCGGCCAAGGTGGCGCCGGGATAGACCGGCTTGAGGAAACGGCAATCGGCATAGCCGAGATTGGCCACAGCATTGAGCGAGATGTCCGGGACCGTCTTGCCGAACACCATGTGGAAGACGAGCAGGTCGTCGAGCGGCGCGCGTGGATAGCCGATCTTCTGCGCGAAGGTATCGGCGGATTGCACGGCGAAGCGTGCGCCGAACAGGCCGTTATAAAGTGCGACGTCGCCTGTCGTGACAGTGCGCGGCGTGGCGTGGCGGATCTGCTGGCCGAGCTTGAAATCTTCGAAGAAATTGCCGGAATTGGTTTTGGCGCTCACGAAATACTCCTGACCTGCCCCGCCGGGACCCTAGCAGCGAACGACGGGCCTGCCCATTGTCGCAAAGGCGTATGACAATCGACCCGTCGTCTCTTCAGGGGCTTTCGTCATGCGCGCGGGTAATCAAACGCGCGCCGCGCTGGAAAGTGAGGTAGCTCCACAACCAGCTGAAGGCGACGATGAAGCGGTTGCGGATGCCGATCAGAAAATAAATATGGGCGATGCCCCAGAACCACCAGCCGAGATAACCGCGCAGCCGGAAGCGGCCGAGCTGCACCACGGCGGCGCGGCGGCCGATGGTGGCGAGATCGCCGAGGTGCCTGTAGCGGAACGGCTTGCCGGTGTCGCGGCCGGCAAGGCGCGCGGCGATGAGGCGGCCGACATGCTGGCCCATCTGCTTGGCGGCCGGTGCGATGCCCGGCACCGGCTTGCCCTTGCTGTCCATCACCGCGGCGGCGTCGCCGATGACGAAGATGTCCGGATGACCGGGCACCGACAGATCCGAATTGACCTTGGTGCGGCCGGCGCGATCGGCCTCGGCGCCGAGCCATTTGGCGGCGGGCGAAGCCATGACGCCGGCGGCCCAGATGATGGTCGCCGCCGGCAGCCGCTGGGGGCCCAGGTCGACGCCGCCGGCGCCGCATTTCGTCACCATCGTGTCGGTCATCACCGTGACGCCGGCCTTGGTCAGCACGGCGCGGACGTAATCGGATTGCTCCGGCGGAAAGGCCGGTAGCAGGCGCGGCCCGGCCTCAACGAGGACGATGCGCGCGTTGCGCGGATCGATGCGGCGAAAGTCCATCGCCAAAGTCTGGCGCGCGATCTCGGCGATGGCGCCGGCCATTTCCACGCCGGTGGCGCCGCCACCGACGATGACGAAGGTAAGCAGGCGGCGCTGCGTTTCGCTGTCGGTGGCGATCTCGGCCTTCTCGAAAGCGATGAGGATCTGGCGACGGATGCGCGTGCCGTCGTCGATGCGCTTGAGGCCGGGCGCGAACGGTGCCCACTGGTCATGGCCGAAATAGGAATGCATCGCGCCGGTGGCGAGCACGAGATAATCGAACGACTGTTCGCCGAAATTGGTAACCAGCACCTTGCGCGCTGGATCGACGCCGAGCACATCCTCCATCAGCACGGTGGCGTTCTTCTGGGCGCGCAGGATGTGGCGGATCGGCCAGGCGATCTCCGCCGGCGACAAAGCCGCGGTCGCCACCTGATAAAGCAGCGGCTGGAAGCAGTGGTGGTTCTGCCGGTCGATCACAGTGATCTCGGCAGGGGCGCGGCGCAGCGCCCGGACGGTTTCCAGCCCGCCGAATCCGGCGCCGACGACGATAATCCGGGGAATTTGCACGCTCATTATGGTCTCCGGGCCCCGCGCCTCAAGCAAAGCTGGGCCTCTGCCGCGCGGTTGCCAAGGGGCGGGCGAGGCTTTAGCAATCCGCCAGTTTTTGCCGTGCGGGCCGGTCCCCGAGGGCGAGGAAACGGGCGAAACTTAGAAAAGAGGCGTCAATGGCGACCCACAATCTGCTCCTGCTGCCGGGCGACGGCATCGGCCCCGAAGTGATGAACGAGGTGAAGCGGCTCATCGAATTCTTCAACAAGAAGGGCCCCGACAAGTTCGCCTATGAGGAAGGGCTGGTCGGCGGCGCCTCCTACGACGCCGACAAGACGTCGATTTCGGACGCCACCATGGCCAAGGCCAAGGCCGCCGACGCCATCATCTTCGGCGCCGTGGGTGGTCCGAAATGGGCCGACGTGCCCTATGAGGCGCGGCCGGAGGCCGGCCTCTTGCGCCTGCGCAAGGATCTCGACCTCTACGCCAATCTGCGTCCCGCTGTGACCTATCCGGCGCTGGCCGACGCCTCCTCGCTCAAGCGCGAGCTGGTCGAAGGCCTCGACATCATGATCCTGCGGGAGCTGACCGGCGGCGTCTATTTCGGCGAGCCGAAGACCATCACCGATCTCGGCAACGGCCAGAAGCGCGCCGTCGATACCCAGGTCTACGACACCTACGAGATCGAGCGCATTTCGCGCGTCGCCTTCGAACTGGCGCGCAAGCGCAAGAACAAGGTGACGTCGA
>JAHCKF010000423.1 GCA_026125925.1 Pseudolabrys sp. | reverse complement strand
GTGTGTGCTGGATCATAGAGCATGTCGTTTTTGACGAGGCTGTTGGCGAGGACGAGCAGTTTGCGGGCGATGGCGATGAGAGCAACCTTGGCCGGCTTTCCGTCGATGCGCATGGCTTGGTACTCGGCACGAAAGCGCGGATTGCTGCGGCTGGCGACCAGGGCGGCCATGTAGAGCGCAGTGCGCACGCAGGGCCTTCCGCCGCCGATCTGGTTGCGGCCGATCGATGTGCCGCTCTGGCTGGGATGCGGGGCAAGCCCGGCCAGACTGGCGATAGCTCGGCGGTCGAGGGCGCCAAGCTCGGGCAGATCGGTGATCAGCGTGGTGGAGACCACCGGTCCGAAGCCTGGCAGCGAGCGCAGGATCGCCTGCTTGCGCGCGAGCGGCGGTTCGGCCGCCAAGCTGGCCTCCAGATCGGCCTCGATGCGGATGCGTTCGGCCGTCAGCGCCGCGATGGCGTAGCGATGGCTCTCGCAAAGCCGCGGATCGCTCGTCTGCTTGAGCCGCGTCTTCTCCATCGCGCTCATCTCGACGAGCTGCCGCCGCCGCGCGGCCAAGGCCTTGAGACGCTGCTGGCCTTCGGTCGGCACCGGTCGCAATGCGTCGGTCATCTGCACAGCGAAGCGCGCAATCAGGCGCGCGTCCAGCCGGTCGGTCTTGGCCCGCTTGCCCTCGGCGTCGCGGAACGCCTTGATCCGCCGCGGGTTGATGAGGCCGACCTCGAAACCCGCCAGTGCAAGGCGCCTCACAACAGGTTGCGCAAACGGTCCGATCGCCTCCAACACCACCTTGCGAACGCCTTGGCCCTGCAGCCGGGCGACCGCGTCCTCGATCCCTTCCACTGCATTGGCCACCCGGAAATGCTGCCGAGAGGGTTCAATGCCAACGTCCAGATAAAACTTGCCGGCGTCGATGCCGGCCGCAACGGCTGCCGTCATGGTCATGCCCTGTCCTGTATGCGGGATCGCCGTGCGCCGCGTCCCTTGCGACTGTCCGGAACAAAACCAAGCGGCAGGGCCCATGCCGGGATCGCGCTCTTCAACAACCCGAAAGCAGGTATCCAACGGGCTCCCGCCGCACCCATGAGACTTAACTCAAAGGCCACGCCATATACAGGTATCCACTTCGCTCGAAAACGCTATAAGCGCCGAAGCATGCTCTAACCCAGCCCCGCCCGTCCGTTCCGAAAGGCCTAAGCCCGTGACCAGCGTCACCCCAGATGTCGTCAAAGCCTTCGCCCCCACCGGCACGCTGCGCGTGTCGATCAACCTCGGCAACACCGTGCTGGCGCAGCGCGCGCCGGACGGCTCGCCCGCCGGCATCACGCCGGAGCTCGCGCGCGAACTCGCCAGGCGCCTCGGCGTGCCGATGGCGATGGAAACCTTCGACGCCGCGGGCAAGGTGTTCGAGGCGATCAAGGCCGGGCGCATCGACGTGGCGTTTCTTGCGGTCGAGCCGGTGCGCGCCGCCGAGATCGACTTCACCGCGCCCTATGTGCTGATCGAGGGCACCTATCTGGTGGCGAAGGACTCGGCCCTGAAGGAGATCGAGGACGTCGACCGCGCCGGCGTGCGGATCGCAGTCGCGACCGGCTCGGCCTACGACCTCTATCTCTCGCGCACCGTCAAGAACGCCACGCTCGTTCGCGAGCCGAGCGGGCCGCAGGCGCTTGAAATGTTCAAGCGCGACAAGCTCGACGCCGCCGGCGGCGTGCGCCAGCCGCTGGTCGAGTTCGCCGCCGCCAATCCGGAATACCGCGTGATGCCCGGCCGCTTCATGGCGATCCAGCAGGCGATGGGCATGCCGAAAGGCCGCGCTGCGGCGGCGGTGGAATATCTCAAGGCCTTCGTCGAGGAGATGAAGGCGTCGGGATTCGTGGCGGATGCGCTGAAGCGCTCAAACCAGCCGGATGCCCAGGTCGCGCCGAAGGCGTGAGGCAGACTCGGCGTCATTCCGGAAACCGCGCTGAAGGCGCGGTTGTCCGGAATCCAGAGCCGTTTGCGCAATAAATGCAGCCCTGGATTCCGGGTTCGCGCGCTTTCAGCGCGCGCCCCGGAATGACCGCCGAAAGGCTGTCGTCTAGCCCTTCTTCGCGCCCAGCGTCGGCGCGCTCATGCCGCCGCCGTAACCCTGCTTGTAGGCCGAGACCTGCTTGGTCTTGCCCTCGGCCTTCGGCTTCTTCTTTTCCTTGCTCGGCTTCTGCTGACCCTTTGCCATGGCGAATCCTCCGCGGTTGGCAATGCTGGCATTCTATCAGGATGCGCGGCGGCGCAACATCGCGGCCTGCGTCCATGGCGGCAAATCGCGCCTCGACTTTTCCGCGCCGCCCGCCGACCCTAGGCTCATCCGGCAGCAGCCGGGATTCGGCGGTCCGCGCATGGTCCGAGCCCAGGACGTCCTGTTCGTCGCCTTCTGCCTCATCGTCGGGGCCTTGCTGGCGCTGGGTCTCAACGTCGGCATCCTGGCGCTGGTCGGCGCCTTCGCCTGCGGCGCGCTGTATCTGCTGATCGGCATGGTGCCCGACCGCGACGAGCCGTTCTGGGCGCGCGCCTTCACCACCGTGTTTCTGTCGCTGGTCTTGGCCTCGCTGGTGCTGATCCTGCCGGCGACGCTCGGC
>JAHCKF010000422.1 GCA_026125925.1 Pseudolabrys sp. | reverse complement strand
GCAGGTGCGCGTGCTCGACGACAATTCGCGCGGCCGGCCGCGCCGGCTGCACCGCGTCGAGGAAGAGATCGAGTTCATCGGCGGCGACATCCGCGACGCCGAAACGGTGGCGAAGGCGACGCAAGGCATGGACGAGGTCCATCACCTCGCCTTCGTCAACGGCACCGAGTTCTTCTACACGCAACCCGATCTCGTGCTCGATGTCGGCGTGCGAGGCATGATCAATGTCATCGACGCCTGCCGCAAACATAATGTCGGCAACCTCATTCTCGCTTCCTCGTCCGAGGTCTACCAGACGCCGCCGGTGGTGCCGACCGACGAGAGCGCGCCGCTGTCGGTGCCGGACGTGCTCAATCCGCGCTACTCCTATGGCGGCGGCAAGCTGATCTCGGAGCTGATGGCGATCAATTTCGGCCGCAAATATTTCGAGCGCGTGCTGATCTTCCGCCCCCACAATGTCTACGGCCCCGACATGGGCTGGGAGCATGTGCTCCCGCAGTTCGCCATGCGGCTGAAGGCGCTCGGCGACGCGCAGCCGCAGGGTCGATTGCGCTTCGACATCCAGGGCACCGGCGAGGAGACGCGTTCGTTCTGCTACATCGACGACCTCGTCGCCGGCGTCATGGTGATGCGCGACAAGGGCGAGCATCTCGGCATCTATCACGTCGGCACCACGGAAGAACTGTCGATCGCCGACGTCGCGCGTATGGTGGCGGCGGAAGCCGGCCGCGACATCGAGATCGTGCCGGGCAAATTGCAGGCCGGCGGCACGCCGCGGCGCTGCCCCGACATTTCCAAGCTTGGCGCGCTCGGCTACAAGCCCGCCGTGCCGCTCAAGGAAGGCCTCAAGCCGACTTTGGACTGGTACTGGAAGAACGCCGATCTGGCGCCGGCGCCGAAGAATTAGCTCAACCCGTCACCCTGAGGTGCCCGGCCAAAGGCCGGGCCTCGAAGGGCGACGGCCCGCAATGCCTTGGCCGCTCATCCTTCGAGACTCCCTCCGCGTTCGCGGAGGTCGCACCTCAGGATGACGGATTTATCGAAGGAGAATGTCTTGGTAGGCCCCACCAAAATCGCGCGCGGCGCTGGCACCGGCGGCAGCGTTCCGGTCGAGCAGTGCCAGATCTGCGGCTCCGAGAAGCTCGATTACGTGCTGTCGCTCGGGTACATGCCGCCGGTGAACCAGATGGTGCCGATCGGCCAGGTGCCGCGGCAACAGCCGTGGTTTCCGACCGACCTGCTGCATTGCCGGCAGTGCGACCTGGTGCAGCTCGGCCTCGCCGTCGATCCGGTCATCATCTTCCCGCCGGAATATCCTTATACCTCGGGCACCACCAAGCTGCTGCGCGACAACTTCGCCGACTTGCAGCGCGAGAGCTGGGAGTTGATGGGGCTGACCGAGAAGGACTTCGTCGTCGATATCGGCTCCAACGACGGCACCTTGATCTCGAACTTCCAGAAAGCCGGCAACCGCATCCTCGGCATCGAGCCGACCGATGTCGGCGATATCGCCAACTCGCGCGGCATCCCGACCATCAAGCGTTACTTCGGCAAGGCGGCGGCACAGGAAGTCGTCGCTACGCATGGCAAGGCCAAGGTGATCACCGCGGCGAATTGCTTCGCCCATATCGAGGACGTGCACGCCATCGTCGAAGGCATTCTGGAAATGCTCGACGACAACGGCGCCTTCATATCGGAATCGCACTACCTCATTCCGCTGCTCGACACGCTGCAATACGACACCGTCTATCACGAGCACCTGCGCTACTATTCGCTGCACAGCCTCAAGTACCTGCTGGAGATGCACGGCCTCGAAGTGTTCCACGCCCGGCCGATCCCGAGTCATGGCGGCTCAATCCGCGTCTATGCGGCGCGCAAGGGCAAACGCCCGGTGCAAGACAGCGTTCAGAAGATGCTCGCCGCCGAGCCGAAGGGCGAGGCGATGGCCCAGCGCCTCGTCAAGTTCAAGCACGACGTGCTGCTGACCAAGCTGCGGCTGCTGTCGATGCTGCGCGACCTCAAGGAGCAGAACGCGCGTGTCGTCGGCATCTCGGCGCCGTCGCGCGCCTCAACGCTTTTCAATTATGTCGGTCTCGACGACGGCATCATCGACTATGTCTGCGAGATCCAGGGCTCGCTGAAGATCGGCAAATGCATGCCGGGCACCTCCATCCCGGTCGTCGACGAGGCGCGGCTATTCGCCGACCAGCCGGAAGCGGCCATTATCTTCTCCTGGCACATCGCCGACGAACTGGCGCCGAAGCTGCGCGCCAAGGGCTACAAGGGCAAGCTGATCACGCCGCTGCCCGAGCCACGGTATTTGTAGGAGCTAGCCTTCGCCGCCGTTATCCGTCATCCTGAGGTGCGAGGGCGAAGCCCGAGCCTCGAAGGATGGCGGGCACGGCATTGCGGGCCGTCACCCTTCGAGGCTCGCTTCGCTCGCACCTCAGGGTGACGGAGCCAATATGGGCGAATACCCGAAGATCAAATCGCGGCGCGAGATCGACATCTCGCCGTGGATGAAGGTGATCGAGCGCGAGGTCGAATTCCGCGCCGGCGCCAGGCCCGAACTCTATCACGCCATCGGCCAGCAGGATTACATCGCCATCGTCGCGCTGACGCCCGACG
>JAHCKF010000421.1 GCA_026125925.1 Pseudolabrys sp. | reverse complement strand
GCCGGAATCCGGGTTCGAGGCGCGCGCCATCGACACCGTGCCGCGCACATGCGGCTCCTTGTTGAACTCGGCCTTCAGCTTCTGGCCCGAGCCGCCCATGCCGGTACCCTGCGGGCAGCCGGTCTGCGCCATGAAGCCGTCGATCACGCGGTGAAAGACGATACCGTCATAGAAGCCTTCCTTGACCAGCTCCTTGATGCGCGCGACGTGGCCTGGCGCGAGATCGGGACGCATCTCGATCACGACGTTGCCCTTGGTGGTTTCCAGCGTCAGCGTGTCTTCCGGCTTGGCCATTACAATCTCCTTTGAAAACTCTCGGCGCCGCTGTCGCGACGGCTTGGTGAAGACAGCGGTGCTGTCACTTCTCGATCGTCGCCTTGATGACGTGATCGAGCTTGGGGAAGCTCTGGGTCAGATAGGCGTTGCCTTCGCTCTGGATGCGGTTCTGGTCGGGGCCGCGGCCGTTCGGCGCGCCCTCGCCGTAGCCGGTGTAGAGCTTGTCGACGACATCCATGCCGGACACGACCTTGCCGAACGGCGCAAAGCCCATGCCGTCGAGATTGCTGTTGTCGTCGTAATTGATGAACACCTGCGTGGTGCGCGCGTTCGGGCCCGAGGTCGCGAAGGTGATCATGCCGCGCGTGTTGCTCTGGCCGACCTTGTCGTCCTGGATGCGCGCGACGCGCCACTTGGCGTTCAGCGCCGGGTCGCCGTTGATACCGAACTGCACCATGAAGCCGGAGATCGCGCGGAAGAACCGCACATTGTCGAAGTAGCCGTTCTTGACGAGGTTGTAGAAGCGGTCGGCGCCGTTCGGCGCCCAGGCGCGCGTCACCTGGATGACGAAGGCGCCCTTGCTGGTCTCGAATTTCGCCTTGTAGGTCGCCGGCGCCTGCTCGGTGAGCGCGGCCGGGTTGGCGAGCTTGCCGCTCTGGGCGAAGGCCGGCGTCGCCGCCGCCGCGAACAAGGCGCAGGCCAGCGACAAGACTAGTCGGCGAGAGGTCATATCGGCTCCTCGGATTGAGAGAACTCAGGCGCCTTTTTTGGCGAAGCGTTGCTTCAGGCGCCCGACCACGCTCTTCGGTACGAAGCTCGATACGTCGCCGCCCATGGCGGCGATCTGCCGCACCAATGTGGCGGTGATCGGGCGCACCATCGGCGAGGCTGGCAGGAAAACCGTGAGCAATTCCGGGGCCATGGCAGCGTTCATGCCGACCATCTGCATCTCGTAGTCAAAATCGGTGCCGTCGCGCAGGCCGCGGATCAGCAGGCTCGCGCCCGCCTTCGCGGCCGTAGCCACCACGAGGCCGTCGAAGGTGATGCAGGTGAGCTCGCATTTGGCCTCGCGGGCGATGGGCCCGCAGGTCTCCTCGAGCATGGCCAGGCGGTCCTCGGCCGGAAACAGCGGCGCCTTGCCGGGATGGATGCCGATCGCCAGCACGAGTTTATCCGCCAGCCTGACGGCCTGGCGCACCACGTCGATATGGCCGTTGGTCACCGGGTCGAACGAGCCGGCATAAAGGGCGGTCCGTGACATGGGTTCCGTCTACCCCGGCCCCGGATTCCCGGCAAGGGTGTGCGCCCCGGCCCGCCGTATGAACCGTCCTTGGCCGGGGTTAGTCTCGGTGGCAAAGGCCACGGGGGAACTGTCATGCTGTATCGCTGCATCGTCATTGCGCTGGCGCTGGCGGCCTCACCCGCGCTTGCGCAGGTACAGCCCGGCCCGGCCGACATTGCCGCCTATCGCGGCCTGCACGCCGCGGCCGCTGCCGGGGACGCCGCGGCCATCGACAAGCTCGTCAAAGACGGCGCGCCGCTGGAGGCCCGCGACAGCGGCGGCCGCACGCCGCTGCATGTCGCCGTACATTTGAAGAAGGCCGACGCGGCGCGCGCCCTCATCCGCCTCGGCGCCGACGCGAATGCGCTCGACGCGCAGGCCTATGACATCGTCACCATCGCCGCGGTCGCCGACGACGTCGCCATGCTCAAGCTGTCGTTAGAGGCCGGCTGCAAGGCGACCAATATCACCAGCCCCTATCACGGCACGGCGCTGATCGCGGCGGCGCATCTCGGCCACGACGAGGTGGTGCGTATGTTGATCGCCGCCAAGGCGCCGCTCGACCACGTCAACAATCTCGGCTGGACCGCGCTGATCGAGTCGATCGTGCTCGGCCAGGGCGGCGCGCGTCACACCGCGACGCTCAAGGCGCTGGTCGAGGCCGGCGCCAACGTCAACATCGCCGACCGCAGCGGCGCGACACCGCTGACGCTAACGAAAAATCGCGGCTACGCCGACATGGTCGCCATCCTGGAGAAGGCGGGGGCGAAGTAGATCGAAATCCGCTCGTCCCCGCGAAAGCGGGGACCAAGTCCTTCTTGCAATCCCGTCACTCAGACCTGGATTCCCGCTTGCGCGGGAATGAGCGGGGAGGCTGTTGCTACCCCGGCCGTCGTGTCAGGCTCAGCCACACGCCGCCGCCCATCAGCACGAGACCGGAGACGCGGCCGAGGATCTTGTTGTGGTGGGGCTTGAGAAACCAGGCGCGGCCGAGACCGGCGGCGACCGCCCAGCACGAGTCGAGCACCAGCGCGATCAGGAGCGACGTCAGCGACATCACCAGGATCTGAAA
>JAHCKF010000420.1 GCA_026125925.1 Pseudolabrys sp. | reverse complement strand
TGCGCCCAGCCGGGCAGGGCCTCGAGGCGCTTGAGCCAGGCGCCGATCGCCGGATGTTCCTTGGCGATGTCGAAACCGAATTCCTCGGCCGGATAATAGAGATAAGCGCACATCGACACGTCGGCGATGGTCGGCCGGTCGCCGAGCAGGAACGGCGCCTTCTCCAGCCGCTTGTTGACGATAGCGAGGTTGCCGTCGATACGGCCCTTGAGGAAGGCGAGCACGGCCGGGTCGGCCGGCGTCGAAGCCAGCGTCTTGAGGAAGCGGTAGGGCCCGAGGAAACCGTTGACCTTCTGATTGTCGAACACGATCCAGCGCAGAGCCTCGAGCTCCTCGTCCTCACCCTTCGGCAGGAACTTGCCCGTCTTACGCGCCAGATAAGTGAGGATCACCGCCGACTGCGTCAGCTTCTTCTCACCATCAACGAGCACCGGCACCTCGCCCATTTCGTTGACGTCGCCGCGATATTCGGCCGAGCGCTGCACGCCGCCTTTGAAGAAGTCGACCCACACCGGCTGCCATTTGGCGCCGATCAGGTTGAGCATCAGCGCGGCGCGGTAGGCGTTGCCGGATTGCGCAAAACAATAAAGCTTGTAGTCGGACATGAACCGTAGCCCCTGTTGTGGTCGGTGGAGATTAGCGCGAAAGCGTGATTGCTGTCCCGGCCTCGGATTTGCCTTCGAAGCGGTCGCCGTTGACGCGGAAGGTGCCGAGCGCCGTGTCGTCGGCGTCGGTGATGGTCAGCGTACCATCTGCGAGCCGCCAGCGCCGGCTCATATAGAAGCGCTCCGGGCAGCCGCCGTCCGGCGTCGTATTGCCGGCGCTGGGCGACGGCGCGGTGAACGTCAGGCCGCAGCTCGGCGCATTGGGGGCGGCCAGGATCCAGCGGCCGTCCATGACGTCGGTCGGCGACGGCTTGTCCGGGGTTGCAGAGGTCAAGGACGTGCCGCCGCCGCACGAAGCGAGCGTTATGGACAGCATTGCGAAAGCGGAACCGATCGCTCGGCGCACCATCGGTCTCTATTTCATGGTCGGAATGGTGAACTCGGCGCCGCCCTTGGTGCCGCTCGGCCAGCGTGAGGTGACGGTCTTGGTCTTGGTGTAGAAGCGGATCGAATCCGGCCCGTGCTGATTGAGGTCGCCGAAGCCCGAGCGCTTCCAGCCGCCGAAGGTGTGATAGGACAGCGGCACCGGAATGGCGAAGTTGACGCCGACCATGCCGACCTGCACGCGGTTGACGAAGTCGCGCGCGGCGTCGCCGTCGCGGGTGAAGATAGCGACGCCGTTGCCGTATTCATGTTGCGAGGGCAGGGCGACGGCTTCCTCGTAATCCTTGGCGCGCACCACCGAGAGCACGGGGCCGAAGATCTCTTCCTTATAGATCCGCATGTCGGGCTTGACCTCGTCGAACAGGCAGCCGCCCATGAAGAAGCCCTTCTCGTAACCCTGCATCTTGAAGCCGCGGCCGTCGACCACGAGCTTGGCGCCTTCCTTGATGCCGGTGTCGACGTAGTCCTTGATGCGATTGAGCGCCGCCTTGGTGACGACTGGGCCGTAATCGGCCTGCGCGTCGGTCGAGGGGCCGATCTTGAGGTTCTCGACGCGCGGGATCAGTTTTTCCATCAGCAGGTCCGCGGTCTTCTGCCCGACCGGCACGGCGACGGAGATCGCCATGCAGCGCTCGCCGGCCGAGCCGTAGCCGGCGCCGATCAGCGCATCGACCGCTTGGTCCATGTCGGCATCGGGCATGACGATCATGTGGTTCTTGGCGCCGCCGAAGCACTGCACGCGTTTGCCGTGCGCGGCCCCGGTCGAATAGATGTATTGCGCGATATCGGAGGATCCGACAAAGCCAATCGCCTTGACGCGGGCGTCGGTGAGCAGGGTATCGACCGCCTCCTTGTCGCCATTGACGACGTTGAGGATGCCCTCCGGCAGGCCGGCTTCGAGGAACAGTTCGGCGATGCGCATCGGGACGGACGGGTCACGCTCCGATGGCTTGAGGATGAAAGCGTTGCCGCAGGCGATGGCCGGGGCGCATTTCCACAGCGGGATCATGGCCGGGAAGTTGAACGGCGTGATGCCGGCGACGACGCCGAGCGGTTGGCGGATCGAATAGAGGTCGATGCCCGGACCGGCGCCTTCGGTGAATTCGCCCTTGAGTAGGTGTGGAATGCCGCAAGCGAACTCGACCACCTCGACACCGCGCTGGATGTCGCCCTTGGCGTCGGGCACGGTCTTGCCGTGCTCGGAGGACAGGAGCCTGGCGAGACTGTCGTTTTCCTTGGCGATTAGCTCGAGAAACTTGAACATCACCCGGGCGCGGCGCTGCGGGTTGGTCGCGGCCCAGGCCGGCTGGGCGGCCTCGGCATTGGCGATGGCCTTTTCGACCTCGGCCTTGGAGGCGAGCGCCACCTTGGCCTGGACCTCGCCGGTATTGGGATCGAAGACGTCGCCGCTGCGGCCGGAAGTGCCCTTGACGGTTTTACCGCCGATGAAATGACCGATCTCACGCATGGGCTCGCTCCCTTTCGGTTAAATCTTTTCTAACGCCGCGTCGGCTGCGGCGCGCATTGGAAGGCCTTTTGGCAAGGAATTCCAGTGCATTTGGGCGTCAAATCGCCGCCGGGC
>JAHCKF010000042.1 GCA_026125925.1 Pseudolabrys sp. | reverse complement strand
CCTTGTCGCGATCGACCAGCGCCTTGGCTTTCGACACCGCGACATCGGGCTTGAGTTCGTCGTCCTGAACGATGAGTTCGACCTCGCGGCCGCCCAGCTTGCCGCCATTGTCCTTGATCGCGAGCTGCAGGCCGTTGCGCAGTTGCTGGCCGAGCACCGCCGCCGGACCCGACAGGGTCGTTACGACGCCGATCTTCAACTTCTCCTGCGCAAAGGCGGCATTCTGCGCGCCGCCCGCGACCATGAGCGCGGCCATGCCGGCCGACATCAACAATGCTTTTTTCATCTGCTCCACCCCTTCCCGAAAAACGCGCGCCGGTTTGGGCGCCAAAGTGCACGCCCCCATGCGCGCTGCCAAACTATGCCCGGACCGGTTCGCCGTGGCTACTGGACTTCGCCATGGGGACTGGACCCGGGTTATTTTAAGTATAAAATATCTCTCCTGGGAAGCCCTATCTTTGGGCGGCTGCGGGGAAGAGATGGGCGTTTACCGCGATGGCGGGTTTGTCGCGCCGGCAAAAGCCGGCGTGCTAAATTGGCCGCAAGGTTCCGCTCGAGAGGATGAACGCGTTGCCGTTCGGCATTCTACCCGCGACGCTGAAATCATGGCTCGCCCAGCGCGCCGCGGCCGCCGCGCGCCCGCCCGAGCCGCCCGTTGTGAACAATCGGAGTGACGACATGACGCTGACCGCAGGGATCACCAAGGCCGGCACCGGCATCGAGGGGATCAGCTGGAATATTCTCGGCCAGACCTATGTGCCGAAGACTTTGTGCGAGAGCTCGTTCTCCTGGCATGCGACATTTCCGCCCGGCACCTTCGTGCCGCCGCACATCCATCCGACGCAGGACGAGTTCATCTACCTGTTCGAGGGCCGGCTCGACCTGATGCTCGACGGCAAGGATTTCATCGCCACCGCCGGCGACGTCATCCGCCTGCCGATGGGGCTGCCGCACGGCATCTTCAACAAGCAGGAGCAGACGGTGAAGTGCTTTTTCTGGGTGTCGCCGACGCGCAAGCTCTATGACCTGTTCTGGGCGATCCACTCGATGAAGGAACAGAAGCCCGAGGAAGTCGTCGCTTTGTCGGCGCGTCACGAAGTGATGTTCCTGCCGCCGCCGGCGGAGTAAGAGGCCGCCATTCCGGGGCGCGCTAAGCGCGCGAACCCGCAAGCCAGCGACCCACGAGTTGCAAAAGCCGGGCCCGTGCCCGGCTTTTTTATTGTCGCATTCTATTGCGGAAAATTTGATCGTCTGTTGATGCCTTCCGTTCACTTTGCGCCTTCCCTCGACCGAACCCATCGTCTCGGCAGGCATTGCCTGATGGACGGGGTAAGGTCGTGGAAATCATACTGATCCTTGAAATCGTGCTGCTTGCGGCGGCTTTTGCCGCGCTCCACCGGGCGCTGCGCCAGCGCATGGATGATGCCGCGCGTTGGGAGGCCTCGGTCGCCGCCGCGATGAACCGCTCGGCCCGCGCCGTGCCGCCGCGGCCGCGGGCGGCGGACGAACCGCCGCCGGCCGTCGATCGGGACACCGGTTACCGCGGCGACGCCGTCCAGCCGGCGGTGTCGTGATGCCGGCCCGTCGGGGTTGCTCCCGCGCATAGCCGTTTTGTCGTCCCCGCGCAGGCGGGGACCCATAATCCCTGGAAACTACGCCGCCTTGTTCACCTGCGTCTTGGCGAAACCGGCGGTCGAGGCATAGCCGCGCACGATCGCCTTACGCTCTTCATAGGAGAGAACGTCGTCGATATTGCCGAACCCATCCGGCGCGCGCGCTTCGATGGCGTCGATGACGCCTTCCGGGCCGCCCTTGCGGTTCATCAGCACGATCTGCGTCGTCATCGGCAGCCGCTCCTGATCGTATTGCCAGAGGCCATGCATGACATTGTCGGCGTTGACCAGGCGGTCGGCGAGGCAGCGCGCATCGAGGATCGCCTGCGAGGCGCCGTTGGAGCCGACCGGATACATCGGATGCGCGGCGTCGCCGAGCAGCGTGACGCGGCCGTGCGACCAGCGCGGCAGCGGCTCGCGGTCGCACAACGGATATTCCCAGAATTCGCCGCTGGCCTCGATCAGATGCGACACGTCGAGAAACGGCAGCTTGAACTTCTCGACATAGGGCCGCAGATCGTCCCAGCGGCCCTGGCGCGACCAGTCTTCCTTGCGCGGCGTGGTGCCGCCGGCTGCGACCTTGGCCATCACCGCCCAGTTGGTGAGGCGGCGGTCCGGCGCCGAGCCGGCCGCGATCGGATAGAGCACGAACTTCGCCTCCATGCCGCCGGCGATGACCATCGAGCGGCCGGTGCCGAACTGCGGCCAGTCCACGGCGCCGCGCCACAGCAGCGTGCCGTTCCAGATCGCCGGGCTTTCCTGCGGAAACAGCTTGGCGCGCACGAAGGAGTGGATGCCGTCGGCGCCGATCAGCACGTCGCCGCGCGCGGTCTTGATGTGTCGGCCCTGGCGGTCGAAGAAGTAGGCGGAGACGCCGGCCTCGTCCTGCATGAAATGACCGAGACGGTGGCCGGTCATGACCTTGCCTTCGCCGAGGCGGGCGCGGGCCGCCTGGTAGATGACGCCCTGCAGACGGCCACGATGGATCGAGAACTGCGGCACCTCGAAGCCGGCGTCGGTACCGCGCAGTTCGTGCCACACGGTCTGGCCGAAACGGTTGGCGTAAGTCAGCTCGTAGGTGCGGATCGCCACCGCATCGAGACGCTCGAGCAGGCCGAGATCCTTCAGCTCCTTGATGGCGTGGGGCAGGGTGTTGATGCCGACGCCGAGTTCGCGGATGGTGTCGGACTGCTCATAGACCTCGCAGTCGATACCGCGGGCATGACACATCAGCGCCGTGGTCAGGCCGCCGACGCCGCCGCCGATAATGATCGCCTTCATCACGCACCACTCGTTGTTACGCGCATTCCCAGCACTAAATTCATTGCATCCAAGGGCTTAAGCGGCAACCCTGGTCGCCAAACAGGGTGAACAGTCGCCATGCCGCAGCCCGGCCGGTTCCCGGTTTCCGGAGTTACTTTAAGCCTAAAATATTTAGGTTGCTAATATCAATCCGCTTGCGCAAAATATATGCCGGCGACGAGCGATGGAGCGGGCCGATGCGGGCGGCAATGCGGACGGTCATTCTGGGCGGCGGCCCGGGCGGTCTTTATTTTGCGATTTCGCTGAAATTGCGCAACCCCGCCCACGAGGTGGTGGTGGTCGAGCGCAACCGGCCCAACGATACCTTCGGCTGGGGCGTGGTGCTGTCGGAAGACACGCTCGGCAATCTCGACGCCAACGATTCCGTGAGCGCCAAGGCGATCCGCGACGGCTTTGTCTACTGGGATGACGTCGCCGTGCACTATCGCGGCGCGGTGATGCGCTCCGGCGGCCACGGCTTCTCCGGCATCGGCCGCATGCGGCTGCTCAACATTCTGCAGGATCGGGCCCGCGAGCTCGGCGTCGAATTGCGCTTCGAGACCGAGGCGCAGGACGTCTCCGCCTACAAGGATTACGACCTCATCGTCGGCGCCGACGGCGTCAATTCGCGGGTGCGCGCGCAGTTCGCTGACGTGTTCAAGCCGGACATCGACGTGCGCGCCTGCAAATACATCTGGCTCGGCACGCACCAGAAATTCGACGACGCCTTCACCTTCATCTTCGAAGAGACCGAGCACGGCTGGATCTGGGTGCACGCCTACCAGTTCAACGCCGACATGGCGACGTTCATCGTCGAGTGCTCGGAGGAGACCTGGAAGAAGTCCGGTTTCGACAAGATGTCGGCGGACGAGACCATCGCCCGCTGCGAGAAGATCTTCGCTAAATATCTCAACGGCAACGCGCTGATCTCGAACGCCAAGCATCTGCGCGGCTCGGCCTGGCTCAACTTCAACCGCGTGCTGTGCGAGCGGTGGTCTGCCGGCAACGTCGTGCTGCTCGGCGACAGCGCGGCGACTGCGCACTTTTCCATCGGCTCCGGCTCCAAGCTGGCGATGGAGAGCGCCATCGCGCTCGCCAATTATCTCGACACCGAAAAGGACATGAGCGCCGCCTTCGCCCGCTACGAGGACGAGCGCCGCACCGAGGTGCTGCGGCTGCAAAGCGCGGCGCGCAATTCGACTGAATGGTTCGAGGAGGTCGAGCGCTATCTCCATCTCGATCCGGTGCAGTTCAACTATTCGCTGCTCACCCGCTCGCAGCGCATCAGCCACGAGAACCTTCGCGCCCGCGACGCCAAGTGGCTGGCCGGCGCCGAGCAGTGGTTCGATCAGCAGGCGACCGGCGCCAAGCCGAATGCAGCGCGGCGGCCGATGTTCGTGCCGCTGCGCGTGCGCGGCGTCGAACTCAAGAACCGGGTCGTCGTCTCGCCGATGGCGCAATATCGCGCCGTCGATGGCAACCCGACCGACTGGCATCTGGTGCATTACGCCGAGCGCGCCAAGGGCGGCGCCGGTCTCGTCTTCACCGAGATGACCTGCGTCTCGCCGGAAGGCCGCATCACGCCGGGCTGCACCGGTATGTACACGGCCGAGCACGAGGCGGCGTGGAAGCGCATCGTCGATTTCGTCCATGCCGAATCCGACGCGAAGATTGCGTTGCAGCTCGGCCATGCCGGGCCGAAGGCCTCGACCCAACTCGGCTGGGAAGAGAGCGACGCGCCGCTCGCTGACGGCAACTGGCCGATCGTCTCGGCCTCCGCGGTGCCGTGGAGTCCGCGCAACCAGACGCCGCGCGCGGTGACGCGCGCCGACATGGACAAGATACGCGACGATTTCGTCCGCGCCGCCGAGATGGGCCAGCGCGCCGGCTTCGACTGGCTCGAGCTGCATTACGCGCACGGCTACCTGATGTCGGCCTTCATCACGCCGGTGACCAACCAGCGCACCGACGAATACGGCGGCAGCCTGGAAAATCGCCTGCGTTTCCCGCTCGAAGTATTCCATGCCGTGCGCAAGGTATGGCCGAACGACAAGCCGATCTCGGTGCGCATTTCCGCCAATGACTGGATCGGCGCCAAGGGCGTCACGCCGCAGGACGCCGTCGAGATCGCGCGCATTCTGCATGAGGCCGGCGTCGACATGGTCGATGTCTCGGCCGGGCAGACCTCGCTCGACGCCAAACCCGTCTACGGCCGCATGTTCCAGACGCCGTTCTCCGATCGCATCCGCAACGAGGCCGGCGTTGCCACGCTCGCGGTCGGCAACATCTACGAGCCGGATCACGTCAACTCGATCCTGATGGCCGGCCGCGCCGATCTTGTGTGCCTGGCGCGGCCGCATCTCGCCGATCCCTACTGGACGCTGCATGCCGCGGCCGAAGCCAATGAGCGCGGCATCAACTGGCCGAAGCCGTACTGGCCCGGCCGCGACCAGATGTATCGCCTCAAGTCGCGGCCCGACGTCATGACGGGGAAGGTGTAATGGCGCCGCCCGCCGGCAAATTGCTTGCAGGCAAGCACGCGCTGGTGACCGGCGGCGGCTCCGGCATCGGCGCGGCGATTGCCCGCGCGCTGGCCGCCGAGGGCGCGGTGCTGTCGCTCGCCGGCCGGCGCAAGGAGCCGCTCGAGGCGATGGCGAAGGAATTGCCGAAGGCGGCGGCGATCGTGGCCGACGTGACCCATGAATTCGATTGCCAGGCCATGGCCGATCAGGCGCATGCCGCGCACGGCCCGATCGACATCGTCATCGCCAATGCCGGCATGGCGGCGAGCGCGCCGGCCGCGAAGATCGACGCCGCGCACTGGCAGCAGATGATCGGCGTCAATCTCACTGGCGCGTTCAACACCGTGCATGCCGCGCTCGCCGACGTCACGCGCCAGCCCGGCGGCCGCATCGTCTTCATCGCTTCGACCGCGGGGCTCAAGGGCTATCCCTATGTCGCGGCCTATGTCGCGGCCAAGCACGGCGTCGTCGGCCTGATGCGCGCGCTCAGCGTCGAACTGGCAGGCAAGGGCACGACCGTGAACGCCGTGTGCCCCGGTTTCACCGAGACGCCGCTGCTCGCCGGCGCCGTCGACAATATCACAGCGAAAACCGGCCGCAGCGCCGAAGCCTCGCGCGCCGAGCTGGCGAAGGACAATCCGCACGGCCGGCTGATTACGCCGGAGGAGGTTGCATCGACGGTGGCCTGGCTTTGCGCGCCGTCGTCGGCATCGGTTAATGGACAGGCCATTGCCGTAACCGGAGGTCCGGTATGACCATCGCCAAGCTCAATCCTGCGGCGCGCCCGCTCAGCAAGCAGCGTTTGCGCCTATGGCTGCGGCTGCTGCGCGCCGCCCGCGCCATCGAAGGCGAGCTGCGCGAGCGGTTGCGCAAGGAATACGCGATCACCATGCCGCAGTTCGACGTCATGGCGGCGCTGGCGCGCAAGCCGGCCGGCATGAACATGACCGAACTGTCGCGCATGCTGATGGTGTCGAACGGCAACGTCACCGGCATCATCGACCGGCTTACGGCGGAGAAGCTGGTGCTGCGCCAGGCGCCGGCCAACGATCGCCGCTCCTTCATCGTTCGCCTGACGCCGAAGGGCGCGACCCAATTCGCCGTCGTCGCCAAGGCGCATGAAGGATGGGTCGACGAGCTGCTGGCCGATTTCGACGCCGCCGAGGCGGACCATTTGATCGAGATGCTGGGCGGCCTCGCGTCGTCCGGCCGGGGAGAAGTACAATCATGAACATGGCGGGTTACAAGCCGAAACATTTCAACTGGCGTGTCGAGGGCAAGGTGGCGGTGATGTCGCTCAACCGCCCGGAGCGCAAGAACCCGATTACGTTCGAGTCCTATGCCGAGATGCGCGACACCTTCCGCGAGCTCGTCTATGCCGACGACATCAAGGCGGTGGTGATCGCCTCGAATGGCGGCAATTTCTGCTCCGGCGGCGACGTGCACGACATCATCGGCCCGTTGCTCGACAAGGACATGAAGGGCCTGCTCGCCTTCACGCGCATGACCGGCGATCTGGTCAAGGCGATGAACTCCTGCCCGCAGCCGATCATCTCCGCCGTCGACGGCGTCTGCGTCGGCGCCGGCGCCATGATCGCGCTGTTCTCCGACATGCGCATCGGCACGCTCGGTGCCAAGACCGCGTTCCTGTTCACCCGCGTCGGCCTTGCCGGTTGCGACATGGGCGCTTGCGCCATGCTGCCGCGTGTCATCGGCCAGGGCCGCGCCGCCGAACTGCTTTACACCGGCCGATCCATGTCGGCCGAGGAAGGCGAGCGCTGGGGCTTCTTCAACAGGCTGACCGATCCGGCGCAGCTCGAAGCCGACGCCATCGCGCTGGCGCAGCAGCTCGCCGCCGGGCCGACCTTTGGCCACATGATGACCAAGACCATGCTGGCGCAGGAATGGTCGATGTCGCTGCCGATGGCGATCGAGGCCGAAGCGCAGGCGCAGGCGATATGCATGCAGACGCAGGACTTCCGCCGCGCCTACGAGGCCTTCGTCGCCAAGGGCAAGCCGGTGTTCGCGGGGGATTGAGGCATGGATGGCGCTTATCGCAATTATTTCTCTGTCATTGCCGGGCCGCCGCGCAGCGGCGTGACCCGGCAATCCATGATGAAATGCCGCTTGGACGGCCGTAAGGTCGGAATGGGTCGAAATGCATCATGGATGCGCGGGTCAAGCCCGCGCATGACGGTGTTTGTGGTCGGCATCACGGGCATCATCTGACCATGCCCGATAAATCCTTCCTCACCTGGCCGTTCTTCGCCGACGCGCACCGCGACTATGCGGACAAGATCGACGCCTGGGCGCAGGCCAACCTGCAGCATGTCGATCACCACGACGTCGATGCCGCCTGCCGCAAACTGGTGAAGGCGCTCGGGCAGGGCGGCTTCCTGATGCACACCGCGCCTGCGACCGAAAAGGACAAGCTCGACGTCCGCACGCTCGCTCTGTCGCGCGAGACGCTGGCGCGGCATTCGGGCCTCGCCGATTTCGCTTTCGCCATGCAGGGCCTTGGCGCCGGACCGATCTCGCTGTTCGGCTCCGCCGAGCAGCGCGCGGCGTGGTTGCCGAAGACGCGGGCCGGCGAAGCCATTGCCGCTTTCGCGCTGTCGGAAGCGGCGTCGGGCTCCGATGTCGCCAACATCGCGACCGGCGCGCGACGCGACGGCGATTCCTGGGTCATCGACGGTGAGAAGACCTGGATCTCCAACGGCGGCATTGCCGATCTCTATGTCGTATTCGCCCGCACCGGTGAGGCGCCGGGCGCCAAGGGCCTGTCGGCCTTCACCGTCGAAGGCTCCAATCCCGGCCTGTCGATCGCCGAGCGTCTCGAAGTCATCGCGCCGCATCCGCTGGCGCGTCTCGCGTTCAAGAATTGCCGCGTACCGGCCTCGGCGCTGATCGGCAAACCGGGCGACGGCTTCAAGATCGCGATGGCGACCCTCGATGTGTTCCGCACCACGGTCGGCGCCGCGGCGCTCGGCTTTGCCCGCCGCGCGCTCGACGAAACCGTGAGCCGTGCCGGTTCGCGTCATCTGTTTGGCGCACCGCTCGGCGATCTGCAGATGGTGCAGGGCCACATCGCCGACATGGCGCTGGATATCGATGCGGCGGCGCTGCTCGTCTATCGCGCGGCGTGGACCAAGGACATGGGTGCCGCGCGGGTGTCGCGCGAAGCGGCGATGGCCAAGCTTTACGCGACCGAATCCGCGCAGCGTGTCATCGACGCCGCGGTGCAGATCCACGGTGGCGACGGCGTGCGCTCCGGTCATCCGGTCGAAACGCTGTACCGCGAAATCCGCGCGCTGCGCATCTATGAAGGTGCGTCGGACGTGCAAAAGATCATCATCAGCCGGGCAGTCACTTCAATGACGGAGCGCTAAGAATGCCCCAGATCAAACTCGGCCCCACCGCGCATGTCGATACGTTCGCGCGCGACAATCTGCCGGCCTTCGACCTGTGGCCGCAGATCCTGCTCGACCGGCCGGAATTTCAGTACCCGGAGTATCTCAACGCCGCTGTCGAACTGACCGACCGCAATGTCGAGCGCGGCTTTGGCGACAATGTCGCGCTGATCGGCAATGGCCGCCGCCGCACCTACAAGGAACTGACCGACTGGTCGAACCGGCTCGCCCATGCGCTGGTGGAGAATTACGGCGTCAAGCCGGGGAACCGTGTGCTGATCCGCTCCGGCAACAATCCGGCCCTGGTCGCCGCCTGGCTCGCCGCCACCAAGGCCGGCGCCGTGGTCGTCAATACCATGCCGATGCTGCGCGCCGGTGAGCTCTCGAAGATCGTTGACAAAGCCGAGATCAGCCTCGCTTTGTGTGACAGCCGCATTGCCGACGAACTCATCGCCTGCGCCAAGACCAGCAAGTTCCTCAAGCAGGTCGTGTCGTTCGACGGCACGCAGAACCACGATGCCGAACTCGACCGCATCGCGCTCGACAAGCCGGTGAAATTCGAAGCGGTAAAGACCGGGCGCGACGACGTCGCGCTGCTCGGCTTCACCTCCGGCACCACCGGCGAGCCGAAGGCGACCATGCATTTCCATCGCGATCTCCTGATGATCGCCGACGGCTATGCCCGCGAAGTGCTGAACGTCACGCCGGAAGATGTGTTCGTCGGCTCGCCGCCGCTCGCCTTCACCTTCGGCCTCGGCGGCCTCGCCATCTTCCCGCTGCGCTTTGGCGCCGCGGCGACGCTGCTGGAAAACGCGACGCCGCCGAACATGATTCAGATCATCGAGACCTACAAAGCGACGATCTGCTTCACGGCGCCGACGGCCTACCGCGCCATGATGGCGGCGATGGATCAGGGCGCCGACCTGTCCTCGCTGCGGCTCGCGGTGTCGGCCGGCGAAACGCTGCCGGCGCCGGTGTTCGAGCAGTGGACCGCGAAGACCGGCAAGCCGATCCTCGACGGCATCGGCTCGACCGAGATGCTGCACATCTTCATCACCAACCGCATCGGCGACGCGCGCGCCGGCGCGACCGGCAAGCCGGTCGGCGGCTACGTCGCCAAGGTGGTCGATGACAACATGAACGAGGTGCCGCGCGGCGAGATCGGCCGTCTGGCGGTGCGCGGCCCGACCGGCTGCCGCTATCTCGCCGACAAGCGGCAGACCAATTACGTGCGCGACGGCTGGAACATCACCGGCGACACCTTCATGCAGGACGCCGACGGCTATTTCCATTTCGTCGCCCGCGCCGACGACATGATCATTTCCGCCGGCTACAATATCGCCGGCCCGGAGGTCGAGGCGGCGTTGCTGTCGCATGTCGACGTCGCCGAATGTGCGGTGATCGGCGCCAAGGACGCCGAGCGCGGCGAGATCGTCGCGGCTTACGTGGTGTTGAAGGCCAATGTCGAAGCCGATGAAGTGTGCCGCAAGCGGCTGCAGGATCACGTCAAGGCGGTGATCGCGCCGTACAAGTATCCGCGCGCCTTGCATTTCGTCGAAGCCTTGCCGAAGACGCAGACCGGCAAGATCCAGCGCTTCAAGCTGCGCGAGCAGGCGTGACGCCGAATTTGAACGAAAGTCCGGGAATCATATGAGCAAAGATTTCATCCAGGTTCTTCAACCCGACGGCTGGGCGCCGGCCAAGGGCTATGCCAACGGCATGGCCGCGGAGGGCCGCCAGGTCTTCGTTGCCGGTCAGGTCGGCTGGAACGAGAAATGCGAATTCGTCAGTGACGATTTCATCGCCCAGGTCGAGCAGGCGCTGAAGAACATCGTCGCCGTGCTGAAGCAGGCGGGCGGTCAGCCGCAGCACGTGGTGCGGCTGACCTGGTATCTCACCGACAAGCGCGAATATCTGGCGCGGCCGAAGGAACTCGGCGAAGCCTATCGCCGCGTCATGGGAAAGCATTTCCCGACCATGTCGGCGATCGTGGTGGTGGCATTGATCGAGGACCGCGCCAAGGTCGAGATCGAGGCGACCGCCGTGATCCCGCGCGGCTGAGGCGGCTCCGCCGGTTCAGCTCAGGCGCTGCGCCACCGGCTCGGCGCTGTCATCCATGGCGAAGGGCGTTTCCGGCTCATCGCCGTCATGGGCGAGCATGTGCCGGTAAAGCTGTTCCAGCCTGAGATAGCGCTCGCGGCTTTCCTCATCATAGGTGGCGGCTGCAAGCTGCGCGCAGGTATCGGCTTGTCGCCGCAATCGTTTGGCAATTGTCATCGTCGACCCCTCCGGTTCGCCGAGTGACCGCATTGCAGCATCGATTCTGGTGCGGCGCAATATGATATTCACGCAGACGTCATGCGCTCGCCATGCAGATTTGCGCGGCGCCCAAGGTGGCGGAAGTCACAGCGCGCCGGTGAGCCGCGCCAGCAGAAGCAGCACCGCGACGCCGAGAATCCCACAGCTCACCTGCCAGAACAGCAGCGGGTTGCGGTCGAGCAGCGGCGGCGGCCCGGTGTCGATATTGGCGGCGCTGGGGTGGCGAAGATCGAACACGAATTCGGACAACGCGTCGTAGCGCCGGTTTGGCTCGGGATGCACGGCGCGCCGGATGGCGCCGTCGATCCAGGCCGGCACCTCGGGGTTGAGCGCGGCGGCCGACCGGTACTTCAATTTCCGCGCCTGCGATGCGGTGCGCACCCGGGCGCTGTCGCTGCCGTAAGGCAGTTGCCCGGTCAGCATCTGATAGGCGATGACGCCGAGCGAGAACTGGTCGGCGCGCGGCGAGCCGCCTTCGCCGATCAGGCACTCCGGCGCCGTGTACTGCACGGTGCCTAAGACCGGATCGGCGGACCCGGCCGGCGCGGCCTCGGCGACGCCGGCGATGCGGGTCGAGCCGAAGTCGATGATCTTCACCGTGCCGGTTCCATCGATCATGATGTTATGCGGCCGCAGGTCCTGGTGCAGCATTTCCAGCCGGTGAAAGGCGCCAAGCCCGAGCGCGACCTGCTCGACGATCCGCCGAACGGTTTCCAAAGGCGGCTTCGGATTGTCGATCATCCACTGATGCAGCGTCTGCCCCTCGACGAATTCGACGACGGTGTAGAGAAAATTGCGTTTCCGCGTCAGCGCGTGCGGCCTCAGCACATGAGGGCTGGCGATGCGCCGCGCCACCCAGTCTTCCATCATGAACCGCTTCAGGTAATCCGGATCGCCGCGCAGATCGAGCGACGGAATTTTCAGCGCCACGAGCGCCTCCGTCTCGATATCGACCGCCAGATAGATGTGGCTGCGGCTGCTGGCGTGCAATTCGCGGACGATGCGGTAGCCGTCGAACACGGCCCGGGCCTCGAGCAGTGGCGGCAGCGGCAGGTCGGCTGCCGCGCCGAACACTTCGCTGGCGTCGCCATCCGGTACGCTATCGACGCGCACGATCTGGACGGTCAGGTTGTCGGTGCTGCCGTTCTCATAGGCGTCGTTGACGAGAACGGATGCGGCGCGATCGAGATCGGTGCCGCTCTCAGCGATGACCTTGACGACGTGCCGCGGCGCGACGTGCTCATAGACGCCATCTGTCGCCAGCACGAACACGTCGCCGGCGGTCACAGGCAACGCCAGATAATCGAGTTCGATCTGGGAATCGACGCCGAGAGCGCGGGCTAGATAGCTCTGCTCCGACGAGATGACGACGCGATGGTCCTGCGTCAGTTGCTCGAGCGACTGGCCGGACACGCGGTAGACGCGGGTGTCGCCGATGCTGAAGATATGCGCGGTTGCCGACTTGATGACGATGGCGCTGAAGGTACAGACGTAGCCCTTGTCCTTGTCGTATTGATAGGGGCTGTGCCGGGTTTGAGAGTTGAGCCAGGAATTGGTCGCCGCCAGCACGCGGTGCACCGAGGTCTTCACCGACCAGGTCTCCGAAGTGCAGTAATAGTCGGACAGGAAGCTGGCGACCGCCGACTCGCTGGCGATATGGCTGACATTGCTGCTGCTGATGCCGTCGGCAATGGCGACGGCGGCGCCCTTCAGGCTGAGCTGCGGCTCGTTGGGAATAATGGCGCCGTGAAAATCCTGATTGGCCGTCTTGCGGCCTTTGTCGGAATGCTGCCCGATCGAGATGCGCAGTTCACCAGGCATGGGTCATCCGGACAAAAAAGGGCTTCACCCCGCGTCGTGGGATGAAGCCCTTGTATCGTCGTCAAATCAAGCGGCGACCTTGAGCGTACGCTTCGGCGCCGTCATGACGTGGGTGGTGTAGAGCGTCAGCCCGGTGAAGGTGAGCCCGCCGACCAGATTGCCGAGCGCCGTCGGAATCTCGTTCCAGATGAAGTAGTCGAGGATCGAGAACTTGGCATGCAGCATGAGGCCGGCCGGGAACAGGAACATGTTTACGACCGAGTGTTCGAACACCATGTAGAAGAACAGGAAGATCGGCATCCACATGGCGATCACCTTGCCGGACACGTTGGTCGACACCATCGCGCCGACGACGCCGGTCGACACCATCCAGTTGCACAGCATGCCGCGGATGAACAACGTCGCCATGCCGGCGGCGCCGTGCGCTTCATAGCCAAGCGTGCGGCCTTCGCCGATGTTGCCGATCACGGTGCCGACCTTGTCCGGCGCTTGTGTAAACCCGAAGGTCGTCACGAAGGCCATCATGAAGGCGACGGTGAGGGCGCCGGCGAAGTTGCCGAGGAAGACAAGGCCCCAGTTGCGCAACACGCCCTTCACCGTGACGCCCGGGCGCTTGTCGAGCAAGGCGAGCGGCGTCAGCACGAATACGCCGGTCAAGAGATCGAAGCCGAGCAGATAGAGCATGATGAAGCCGACCGGAAACAGGATCGCGCCGGCCAGCGGCTGCCCGGTGTTCACGTTGATGGTGATCGCCATCCACGCGGCCAGCGCGAGAATGGCGCCGGCCATGTAGGCGCGGATGACAGTGTCCCGGGTCGACATGAAGACTTTGGATTCCCCGGCATCCACCATCTTTGTGACGAATTCAGAAGGCACCAGATATGACATCGCGACTCCTCTGTTTAACGTTCGATTCGTGATGGACCGCAGCGGCCGTATCGCGCTCATGAGGCGCTGACGCATCTCGTCGGGTTTGGACATGCTCGATCGTTGTGACGATGCTGGGGGCGCGCCGGCGAACATGCCAGCCAACCCCCGGTCCAACCCGGTGTCTTCGATGTGAGATTGTGCCAGCGCCAGCCGAGCTGATCGGTCAGCTGTGGTCGCCCTTGACCGCTGCGGTCGTCATTGACCTCACGTCCACGAAGCAATCGCTGTGCCAATAGCCAAGCGGGCGCCGTAACTGTCGTTGTTTGCTCGGCAAAGCGGCCACGGTGGCCGGCGTCTCGCGCCGATCGGGCATGCGTTCGGCGCGAGTCGTTGCCTATTGATTGGGCGGCGCGCTGCACAATAGTGCGACACCACAACTCGGAAAACATCGTTATCGTTGACGCGAATGAATACGCTCAAGGAGACAGCGATGAACCGCGCCGATCTGACCGAGAAACTTCTCGATATCAAACGCGAGAAGGGATGGACCTGGAAATACATCTGCGAGCAGATCGGCGGCATGTCGCCGATCCTGGTCACAGGAGCCATTCTCGGACAGATGAAACTTACCAAGCCGCAGGCCGCCAGGGCCGCCGAACTGTTTGGTCTGTCGAAGGCGGAGCAGACGCTGATCAACGAGACGCCGATGCGCGGCACGGGTACGCCGATGCCGCCGACCGATCCGCTGATCTACCGCTTTTACGAA
>JAHCKF010000419.1 GCA_026125925.1 Pseudolabrys sp. | reverse complement strand
CAATTACCTCACACCCCAGCCGCGCCGCCGTCGGCGCGCGGGTCGTGACCGCCTTCCAGCGTACCGCCCGCATGCAGCACCACGGCGCCGGCATGGCCCATCGTGTCGGAATAATCGACGTCGAGCACCTCGACGTCGTGCCGCGCCGACATCAGGCGGTCGATGAGGTTTTCATCGAAGCGCCGCTCCAGCCGCAGGTTCATGTGCGACGAACCCCAGGTGCGCCCCAGCAGCCAGCGCGGCGCATCGAGCGCGCGTTCGAGCGGCTGCTTGTAAGTGACGTAACGCGTGAACAGCGCGCTTTGCGTCTGCGGCTGACCCTCGCCACCCATCGTCCCGTAAGCCATGACGCGGCCGTCCTTGAGCACGGCGAGCGCCGGATTGAGCGTGTGGAACGGGCGGCGGCCCGGCGCCAGCGCGTTGAGCGCCTTGTCGTCGAGCGAGAAGCTCGAACCGCGGTTCTGCATCAGCACGCCGGTCTTCGGCAGCACGACGCCGGAGCCGAACTCCCAGTAGATCGACTGAATGTAAGAGACGACGAGGCCGGAGGAATCCGCAGCGCCCATCCAAATCGTATCCCCTCGCGCGGCGGGATCGGGCCACGGCGCGGCTTTCTTCATGTCGATCTTCGCCGCTTCACCGTCGAGGAAAGACGCATCGAGGAAACGCGACAGCGGCCCGTCGATGCGATCGGGATCGGTGACGACGCGGTCGCGCACCAGGAAGGCCCGCTTGGTCGATTCGATCAGGCCGTGGATGTGCGCGAAACTCTCGCCGTCGGCGACGCGCAACCGGTCGTACAAAGCGAGGATGATGAGCGAAGCGAGGCCTTGCGTCGGCGGCGGCGCGTTGTACAGCGTGCCGGCGCTCACATTGACGGCGAGCGGCTCCGCCACCCAGGCTTCGTAGCGCGTCAGATCCTCACGCGTCACCGGCGCGCCGATGCGCTCGAGATCGGCGGCGATCTCGCGGCCGACATCGCCGCGATAGAAATCGGCAAGCCCGGCCTGGCTGAGATGATCGAGCGTCGCGGCAAGCGCGGTCTGTTTCAGCGTGACGCCTTCGTCGGGCGCCTTGCCGTCAACAAGGAAGACATCGCGAAAGCCGGGCACCTTCTCCAGCTCGGCGAACTTGTCGCGCGTGAGCTGCGCCTGACTGCGCGTCACCGTGTAGCCATCGCGCGCGTGTTTGATCGCCGGCGCCAGCAGCAGATCGAGCGGCAACTTGCCACCGTGCTGCTTCGCCGCCTCCAGCGCCAGCCGCCAGCCGGCGATGGCGCCGGGCACGGTGAGCGCCGCTTTCGGCCCGCGCGTCGGCATCTCGTGATGGCCGGCATCGCGATAGAAGCGGATGGTGGCGCGCGAACCGGCGCGGCCGGCGCCCATCAGCGCGCGCACGCGGCCGTTCGGTTCGCGGATCAGCCAGAAGCCGTCGCCGCCGACATGATTCATGTGCGGATAGACGGCGGCGATCGACGCCGCCATGGCGATCATCGCTTCAATGGCGTTGCCGCCTTCGGCGAGAATGGCGCGGCCGTCTTCGACGGCTGAGGCATGCGGCGCGGCGACGACGCCGCGGCGATGACCGGCGGTGTGGAGGTTCATTTGTCGTCCCCGCGAAGGCGGGGACCCATACGCCGCGGTCTATCGATGGCGCATGGGTTATGGGTCCCCGCCTTCGCGGGGGCGACGATCTGATTAAGCCACCTCATCGAGTCCCCGCTTCTTGAGCAGCGCCTCGACCGACGGCAGCTTGCCGCGGAAAGCCTTATAGGCCTCCGCCGGGTCGCGCAGATTGCCGGCGCTGTAGATGTAATCGTGCAGGCGCTGGGCGGTTTCCGGATCGAAGGCGTTGCCGGTTTCCTCGAAAGCCGCGAAGGCATCGGCGTCGAGCACTTCCGACCACATGTAGGAGTAGTAACCCGCGGCATAGCCGTCGCCGGAGAACAGATGCTGGAAGTGCGGCAGGCGATGCCGCATCACGATCTCGTCCGGCATCTGGATCGCGGCCAGGCGATCCTTCTCATATTGAGTGACATCAAGCCCGTCGGCGACACCCTTGGCATGAATGTCGAGATCGACCAGCGCGCAGGAGGTATATTCGATGGTGGCGAAGCCCTGATTGAAGGTGCGGGTCGCCAGCACCTTGTCGAGCAGCGCCTTCGGCATCGGCGCCCCCGTTTTCGCGTGGCGCGCATATTTCTCGAGGATCGCCGGCACTTCCAACCAGTGCTCGTAAAGCTGCGACGGCAGCTCGACGAAGTCGCGCGCCACCGCGGTGCCCGACAGCATCGGATAGGTGACGTTCGACAGCAGGCCATGCAGGCCGTGGCCGAATTCGTGGAACAAGGTGCGCGCGTCGTCGAACGACAGCAGCGCCGGCTCGCCCGGCGCGGGCTTCGAGAAATTGCAGACGTTGAGAATGATCGGCCGCGTGTCGCCGGTCAGCCGCTGCTGGTCGCGCAGCGACGTCATCCAGGCGCCGGAGTGTTTGGAGGCGCGGGCAAAATAATCGCCGATGAACAGGCCGACATGCTTGCCCGACGCGTCGGTGACATCCCAGGCGCGGGCGTCGGGATGATAGAGCGGCACCGAGACCGGCTTGAAGTTGAGGCCGAACAGGCGGTGCGCGGTGTCGAACGAG
>JAHCKF010000418.1 GCA_026125925.1 Pseudolabrys sp. | reverse complement strand
ACTTCGGCGAGCGGAAGCTCGACGTGGTAGGTGCCCGGGTCGTCCGGGTCATGGTTGCTGTGAAAGCCGAGTTCGGCGCACATCTGCAGCATCGTGGTGTTCTCCGCGAGCACCTGGCCGCGCACCGCCTTGAGGCCGTGTTCCTTCGCATAGGCGATCATGTGCTTCATCATCAGCCAGCCGAGCCCGCGCCCTTTGAGATGCGAGCGCAACAGGATGGCGAATTCGCCGGTTTCGTGTTTTTCGTCATCGTGCAGGCGGACGACGCCAAGCAGCTTGCCGTCGGCATCGAGCGCGACGAAGGCCATCGCATTGTTGGGGTCGAAATGAACCAGCTTGTCGATCATCTCCGGCGACAATTCCCGGATCGCCGAAAAAAACCGCAGACGCAGATCGAAGCTCGTCACCTTGGCGAGGAAGTCGGGATAGAGCGCGGCGTCCTCCGGCCGAAGCGGGCGGAGGACAACCATTTCGCCATTGAGCAGCTTGACGTGGCGTGAGAGCACTTTGTCCCTCCGTCATGCCGGGCGGGAGCGACGGCACGAGAGCTCGGAATCCAGAAACGAACTCTCGGACAGTAGGCTAGTTCCAGGTTCGACACGGCGCCTGCCGCCGGGGCCGCGCTTCGCGCGGACCCGTTGGAGTCGTTCCGGAACGGCAACTAGTGAGACATGAGGACCGGGACGGTCATGCTCTCGAGAATGCCGCGGGTGGCGCCGCCGAGCACGAATTCGCGCAGCCGCGAATGGCCGTAGCCGCCCATGACGATCATGTCGGCGCTGGAATCGGCGGCATAGGACAAGATCGTCGAGGCGACGTCGATGTCCGGCGAGGTGATGCGCTTGACGTCCACCTTCAGGCCGTGACGCGCCAGATGCTGACCGAGGTCGGCGCCGGCGATTTCGTTTTCCTTGCCGGCCTTGTTGCCGATCATGACGATCTCGACCTGCCTGGCCTTGCGCAGGAAGGGCATGCTGTCGGCGACGGCGCGGGTCGCGGCGCGGCCGCCGTCCCAGCACACCATGACGCGGTCGAGCTTCAGCCCGCCCTTGTGAATGAACGGCACATAAACCACCGGCCGTCCGGACTCGAAGAGAGCGGCTTCGTCGATCACTTCGTCCTGGATGCCTTCGTTCGGATCGGGCTGGCCGACGACCACCAGGTCGAAACGCCGCGCGATGCGGGCGAACTGGTCGGCCGCGCCGGATACGCTGGACGTCAGCGTGCGGGTTTCCGCCGAGAGGCTGGAACGCTTGGCAGCGGCTTCAAAACGCGCGGTCGCGTCCTTGGCCTTCTTTTCCGACTCGGTGCGCTGCGCCTCGATGAATTCGGGTGGAATGCCGCCCATGACGGCGCCGGGAATGATCGGCTCGTAAGCCACCGCAATGCCGGCGACATGGGCCTCGAAGGCTTCGCCGACCGCGACGGCGAAATCGCCGGCCGGATCCTTGGCGCCCAAGCCCAGATTGACGACAACATCCTTGATCATAATAACGGCCTCCCTTGCGACCTGTGCGCCTGAAATTGGCAACCGGTTTATGCTCGGTTCTGCGCATGGCAGCTTTGACCAAGGTCAAATGCTACCATGCTTTCGGTCGTGTCGCCGAACGCCGGTGGTTACAAGTCAATATCACACTTGCGGCGGAAATGACCGGCGCCGGGCGAAGAGCTGCCGCGCTACTTCTTTTTGCCGGAAGCGTCGAACTGCTTGAGGTAGGCCCACAGGTTCTTCGCCTCGGTCTCGTTCTTGATCCCGGGGAAGATCATCTTGGTGCCTTTGATCTTGGCCCGCGGATCCTTGATGTAATCGAGGAATTGCGCCTCGTCCCAGGTGATGCCGGAATTCTTGTTGGCGTCCGAGTAGGAATAGCCCGGCGCCGTGCCGGAGTGGCGACCGTCGATGCCGTTGAGCTCGGGGCCGACCTTGTTCTTGGCGCCTTCGCCGACCGCATGGCATGGCAGACATTTCTTGAACGACGCTTCGCCGGCGGCGAGGTCCTGCGCCGCGGCATTTTGCACCGCCACAACGAGCGCCGCCGCGCCCAACAATGCGCCCCAGACATACGCCTTGCTCATCGGGTATTTCCTTTCCTCGGTTCGGGCGACATTAGGCCCCGGTTCGCTTATATTCTAATAACTGAATGCTTCTGCCGGCGCCCGGTGTCAACCCGCGCGATTGACTGGTATCGTCGCCGACGACAGTTGCCGAGATATGACCTTTGAGTCCGGAGACTTAATCGATGTCGGTCAAAATGCCGGAAACCGATGCCGCAGTCCTGAGCCGACGCGCCCAGATCGTCAAGACATTGCGGGACATTGTGCCGGGCGAGGGCGTCATTGACCGCGAACGCGAGATGAAGCCGTTCGAATCGGACGGGCTGACCGCCTATCGCCAGTTGCCCATGGTCGTGGTGCTGCCCGAGACCACCCGGCAGGTCGCCGAAGTCCTCAAGTATTGTCACGACAACGGCATCAAGGTGGTGCCGCGCGGCGCCGGAACGTCGCTGTCGGGCGGCGCCCTGCCATTGGCGGACGGCGTGCTGCTCGGCATGGCCAAATTCAACAAGGTCCGTGAGATCGATTTCGAGAACCGAGTCGCCGTGGTCGAGCCGGGCGTGACCAATCTCGCGGTATCGAACGCCG
>JAHCKF010000417.1 GCA_026125925.1 Pseudolabrys sp. | reverse complement strand
ATGTCGTCCTCGGCCAGCCTGCGCGCCATGTCGCGCACCGACAGCGGCGACGCGACGCTTGTCGAACTCAAGGCCGTCGATAACGCTTATCCGCTGTTCGGCAAGACGACGCTCGATCCGGCCGGACCGCTCGATGCGGCACTGGCAAAGCGCGACGGCGTCTATGGCGCGGTCGCCGATCCGACGCTGCTGGCCCGGCTCGACATCAAGCCCGGCGCGCGTCTTACCGTCGGCAACACCGCCTTCATCATCCGCGCCTCGCTGACCGACGAGCCGGACAAGCTCGCCGTCGGCCTCGGCTTCGGCCCGCGCCTCCTGATCAGTGAGGAAGCGCTGCGCACCACCGGCCTGTTGCAGCCCGGCAGCCTGGTACGCTGGCGCTATCAGGTGAAACTGCCGGGCGAAGGCAGCGAACAGGCGGTCAAGGCCGTCACCGCGGAAGCCCGCGCCAAGCTGCCGGAAGCCGGCTGGGAAATCCGCAATCGCACCAACGCCTCGCCGCGGCTCGAGCGCAATGTCGAGCGCTTCACGCAATTCCTCACCATTGTCGGCCTCACCGCGCTGCTGGTCGGCGGCGTCGGCGTCGGCAACGCGGTGAAGAGCCATCTCGATCGCCGCCGCGCCACCATTGCAACGCTGAAGGCGCTGGGCGCTAGCGGCCGCCGCGTCTTCGCGATCTACCTGACGCAGGTCGTCATCCTGGCGCTGATCGGCGGCGTCATCGGCGCCATCCTCGGCGCCCTCCTGCCATTCGCCGTGGTCTGGACCTTCGGCTCGATCATTCCGCTGCCGATCGTCCCGGCCGTGCATATGCCCGAACTCGTATTGTCGCTGGTCTACGGCCTGCTGACCGCGCTCGCCTTCGCGCTCTGGCCGCTCGGCCGCGCCCATGACGTGCCGGTCGGCGCGTTGTTCCGCGATGTCGTCGCGGCGCAGCCCACCTGGCCCCGGCACAGCTACATCGCGCTCACCGCGCTGGCCGTGGCCGCGCTCGGCACGCTGGCGGTGCTGCTCGCCTATGACCGCCGCGTCGCGCTCATCTATGTCGGCGTCGCCGCCGCGGTGTTCGTCCTGCTGCGCCTCGTCGGTTCGCTGGTGATGGCGATTGCGCGGCGCGCGCCGCGCGTACGCTCGACCGGACTGCGCATGGCGATCGCCAATATTCACCGCCCCGGCGCGCTGACGCCCACCATCGTGCTCTCGCTGGGGCTCGGCATCGCGCTGCTCGTCACCGTGATCGAGATCGACGGCAACCTCCGCAACCAGTTCGCCAACGAACTGCCGGCCAAGGCGCCGGCCTTCTATTTCCTCGACATCCCGTCGGATAAGGCGCCAGAATTCGACGCTTTCGTCGCCAGGCAAGCGCCCGACGCCAAGCTCGAGGAAGTGCCGATGCTGCGCGGCCGCATCGTCTCGGCGCGCAAGGTGGAGGCGCAGAACCTCAAGCCCTCCGAGGAATCCGCCTGGGTGCTGCAAAGCGACCGCGGCATCACCTATTCATCCGTGGTGCCGAACGGCTCGCGCCTCGTGGAAGGGAAATGGTGGGATCCGGACTACCGCGGACCGCCGCTGGTGTCGTTCGAAAAGAAGATCGCCGACGGCCTCGGCCTGAAGATCGGCGACAGCATCACCGTGAACGTGCTCGGCCGCGACATCACCGCGACCATCGCCAACTTGCGCACCGTGGACTGGCAGAGCCTGAGCATCAATTTCGTGCTCGTCTACTCGCCGCATGTGTTCGACGGCGCGCCGCATACGCGGCTGGCGACGCTGACGTTCCCGGACGGCAAGTCGTCAACGACGGAGGAGAACGCCATCATCCGCTCGCTCGCTCAGGATTTCCCGATGATCACCACCGTGCGCGTCAAGGATGCGCTCGACGCCATTGGCGAACTGATCGGCAATCTGGTGCTGGCGATCCGCGGCGCTTCCGGCTTGACGCTGCTGGTCGCTGCGCTCGTGCTCGGCGGCGCGCTGGCCGCCGGCCATCACACCCGGGTCTACGACGCCGTCATCCTCAAGACGTTGGGGGCCACGCGGCTGCGGCTCGTCGGCGCCTACACCATCGAGTACCTGCTCATCGCGGCGGCGACCGCCGTGTTCGGCGTGCTGAGCGGCACAGCGGCGGGCTGGCTGATCGTCACCGAGCTGATGCACCTGCCCTTCGTCTGGCAGCCGGCCGCCGCGCTGGCGGCAACGCTGGCCGCGGTGCTGGTGACGGTCGTCCTCGGGCTTGCCGGCACCTTCTCGGCACTGGGCCAGAAACCGGCCCCCGTGCTGCGCAATCTCTAGGGCTTTTGACACGACGCGTTTTCTTCGCGCGAACCGGTGCCCGCTTCGCTCGAAAACGCTTAACGCCTTGGACTAGCAGCGACATTCAGCCGCGCCGGATACCGCCGACGGCGGAATCCTTGTTTTTGCGTGAGAATCCGGCCTCTCCCGATAGGTTAATATTCGGCAATGTCGGCATGTCTTGGTACGGCCATATCTGGCGTGAAACCTCCGCAGCGATTACATTCGGGGCACGAGCGCAGCGGCCACGGCCAAAGCGCCAGACGTGAGCCGGCACCGTCACCTGACCATCGCCGGCACATAGAGAGGGAACTTCGATGTCGGATTTCGACCGTAACGTAGCGGCCCGCGGCGGCTTCGCCACG
>JAHCKF010000416.1 GCA_026125925.1 Pseudolabrys sp. | reverse complement strand
CATTGCGCGCGTCGAAATAGCGCTCCTCGCCATTGACCATCAGGCCGATGCGCTCGTTGCGCGCCACCACCTGCTCCAGCGCCACCCACCACAATTCGCCGAGCCGGTCCGGGAAGCTGGTTGGGACGTAGAGCGCGTACGGCATCTCGTATTTCTGCAGCAGCGGATGCGCCCAGCGCAGGTTGTCCTTATAGCCGTCGTCGAAGGTGATGCAGATGAAGCGACGCTTGAAATCGTTCTCGACGAAGCGGCGGTGCATCTCGTCGAGCGAGATCACATCGACCTTGCGGCGCTTGAGCCGGCGGAGCAGCCCTTCGAGAAACACCGGCGTCACCTCGAGCAGCCGGTTCGGCTGGAACGCGTCTTTGCGCGGCGGCCGCACGTGGTGCAGCGTCAGGATGGCGCCGACGCCGCCGACCAGCGGCCGCATCCAGTGATGCATGCCGGTGAAGTACAGCCCTTCCAGCGCGGTCTTGATGACGGTCTGTTTCATGTTAACCATGACCCGCGCCGGGAACCGGCAATTCCCTCGATCCGCGTGGGTGTGGAGCAATATTCCAACCCTTTATTGATAAATCCCTGCGACGGTGCCGCGACCCGTCTCGAACCGCGGTTTTGTCGCATGCCCGTTGTCGCCGCCACGCGCTCCCCCGCCGCCGATACCGCCCCGCAGGCACGGCTTGGCGCTTCTCCGGCTTTGGCGCGGGTCGAGATCTTCCGCGACCTGGCCTTGGCGCAGCCGTACTGGCAGGCGCTGGAGCGCGGCGGCGCCTTCAAGACGCCCTACCAGGCCTTCGATTTCCTCAACCTCTGGCAACGCCATATCGGCGCCGGCGAAGGCTTTTCGCCCTTCATCGTCACCGGATTCGACGCGGACGACCGGCCGCTGTTTCTTCTGCCCTTCGGCCGCCGTCGCGGCGCCGCGGGCCTGAGCGTCGTCGAATTCCTCGGCGGCAAACATTCGAATTTCAACATGGGCCTGTGGCGCGCCGACTTCCTCGGCGCGCTCACGGCCGACGACCTCGAGGCGGTGCGCGAACGCATCAGCCGCGAAGCTGACGTCGTCATTCTCAGCAACCAGCCGCTCGCCTGGGCCGGCCGCGACAATCCCTTCGCGCTCCTGCCGCATCAAGCCTCGCCCAGTTTCGGCTTTGCCGGGCCACTGACGCGCGATTTCGAGACTCTGTTCAACGAGCGCACCAGCGCGGTCGGACGGCGCAAGATGCGCAAGAAGGAGCGCACATTGGCAGAGGCCGGCGTCGTGACGTTCGCCCGCGCCAATAGCGAAGCCGAGATCCGCCGCGTTGCCGAAGATTTCTACGCGCAGAAGAGCGCGCGCATGCGCGCCATCGGCCTGCCGGATGTGTTCGCCGCGCAGGACGTGCGCGACTTCATCACCGCCGGCGCCCTGACGCCGACCGCCGATCGCTCGCGACTGATCGAGCTCTACACCTTGTCGGTCGGCGATACCATCATCGCCACCATGGGCGGCGTGTGCGCCGACGGCCGCTTCAGCGCCATGTTCTCTTCGATCATCCACGGCCGCTTCAGCACCGAGAGCCCGGGCGAACAGCTCCTGGTGCGCGTCGTGCGTGACTGTTGCGAGCGCGGCCTGCACACTTTCGATCTCGGCGTCGGCGAAGCGAGCTACAAGAGCCTGTTCTGCGAGCCCGAGCCGATGTTCGACAGCTACTGGCCGCTCAGTGCCAAGGGCCGCGCTTTTGCCGCGACGCGCCGCGCGTTCGCCGCCGCCAAGCGCGGGGTCAAGCAGAATCCCCATCTCTGGAAGATCATCGTCGCCGCCCGCCGCATCAAGGCGCGGCTGACCAAAGCCGACTCCACGATCGCGGAGTGAGTTAAGCGACGCTGGCTTGCGTCGCGCCGGCGAGCAGCACGATGTCGCCGAAGCCGCCCATCGCCATGCGCTCGCGCGCCGAACGCGTCTGCACATCGGCGGGATCCGCCGTCACCAGCACCGAGCGCTGCGCCAGCGGCGCGAAATACTCGACCGGCGCATCGGCCACCGACCCGGCATCGACGACGACGTAGTTGTAGCTTTGCGCCAGCGCTTCGATGATCGTCGACAGATACGGCGATGCGGCCAGCGCCGCGGCGTCATTGCCGACGTTACCGGTCGCAACGACATGTACCTGCGAATACTGATCCCGGCTGATGATGTCGCCGAAGTTGGCCTGGCCGCGCACCAGTTCGGCAACGCCCGGAGCATTCGGGTCGGTCGAGATCACCGACAGGTTCGGCGCGCCGAAGGCAAAGTCGACCAGCACGACGCTGGCGCCGTCGGCGAGTGCCCGCGCCAAAGTGATGGCGGCGTAGGTGGTGCCGGCGTTGCGCGCGGTGCCGGCGACGGTGACGCGGCGTCCCGCCTCGCCTGCATGCCGCAGGCTCTGCACGATCTGCTCGATCGTGCTCACCGGCAGCGGCGGCACCGGCGTCGCGAACGCCGCCGCGGGCTTCATCTGAGGCATCAGCGGCGGTGACGACACATGCGGCAAGGGCGGCGCCATCGCGAGGCCCGTGGAAACCGGCAGCGGCGCGTGCGGATCGCTGAAATTCGGCGCCGCGTAACCGGCCGGCGCGTAGGCATAGCCGGCGGTCGGCGAGCCGAGCAGCGCGCCGGTCACGACGAAACCGGCCGACAGCGCCAGCCCGGCGAAGG
>JAHCKF010000415.1 GCA_026125925.1 Pseudolabrys sp. | reverse complement strand
GAGGAATAGCGGCCAGATCTGCGACATCGAATCGCCCGGCGTGGTGGCGACGGTCTTGCCCTTGATGTCCTCCGGCTTCTTGATGTTCTTATCGGTAAAGCCCATGGCCGACATCGGGTTGGTCTGCAGCGCGACGCCGACGGCAACCACCGGAGCGCCCTTGACGGCCGCGCGCATCATGGTCGGAACGTCGACATAGCCGAACGGTACGGTCTTGGCGGCGACGACCTGCGTCACCGTGGCGGAGCCGCGGCCTTCCTGGATCTCGAGATCGATGCCCTGATCCTTGAAGAAGCCCTTTTCCTTGCCGTAGTAGAACGGCGCGTGCTCGCCGTAGACGTACCAGTTCAGCATCAGCGTCACCTTGTCGGCGGCGAAAGCCGGTGAGGCGACCAGAACGGCAGCAAGCGCAACGACTGTTTTTTTCAACATGCTTCTCTCCCTTGAGGTTTCTTGTTCAGGCAGTGACGACGAGATCGTGGCGTTGGCTGGCGTGCCACGGAATCATCAGGCGCTCGATCAGGTCCACGACCCAGAACAGGATCACGCCGATCAGAGACAGCATCACCAGCGCCGCAAACATGGTCGGCAGCTCGAAATTGCCGATCGATCGCTGCAGCACGAAGCCCAGGCCGTTATTGGAACCGACGAATTCGCCGACCACGGCACCCACGACCGCAAGCGTAATCGAAACCTTGAGGCCGGAGAAGATCGCGGGCAGCGCGTGCGGCAATCGGACCATGCGGAAGATCTGCAGGCGATTGGCTTCCATGGCGCGGGCGAGGTCGAGCATGTCAGGCTCGACCGACTTGAAACCTTGCACCGCCGAGACGACGACGGGGAAAAAGCCGAGCAGGAAGGCCGACAGCACCTTCGGCAGCATGCCGAAACCGAACCAGACGACGAACAGCGGAGCGATGGCGATCTTCGGAATCGACTGCGAGAAGACGAGGAGCGGGTAAATGTAGCTCTCCACCGTGCGCGAGCCGACGATCAGCATGGCCATCGGAATGCCGAATAGCGCGGACAGGATGAAACCCTGGACGGTGGCGATCGTCGTCGGCACCGACTGGGCCAGCAGGCTCGGCCAGTCGTTCCACAAGGTCTCGATGACGTCGGCGGGTTTGGGGATCTGGTAGGGCGGGATATTGAACAGGCGGATCACGAGATCCCAGGCGATGGTCAAAAATACCAAGAATATCAATGGTCTAAGCCAGCTCGCCTGAAGCAGCCCGACAATGCCTTTTTTCGATCCCGCCATCGCTTCCTCCGGGCAAGGCGTCTTGCAGCGCGCCGATGCCAGATGTAACCATTTGGTTATTTAAGGAGGAGCGCGGGTCCGGGTCAAGTCTGGGAACGCGGCAAAAGGCGTCGATGGCGCCGGAGGAAGCTCATGGGAAGCGATACGCCGCGGCTGCGGCTGATGGCGATTGAATGTTTCGAGCGGCCGGTGGCACTGCGGCTGCCGTTCCGTTTTGGCGTGGTGACCCTGCGCGAGGCGCCACAGCTTTTCGTCCGCGCCCGTATTCGCATGGCCGACGGTCGCGAAGGCGAGGGGATTTCGGCGGAACTGCTGGTGCCGAAGTGGTTCGACAAGTCGCCGAACCTTTCCAACGACGACAATTTCGATCAGTTGCGCCGCTCGCTGGCGAGCGCGCGGCGGCATGCCGTTGCGGTTGGCGACAATACGGCTTTCGGCGTCACCGCCTCAGCCAATGCGGCGCACCGGGCTGATTGCGCCAAGGCCGGGCTCAACGGCCTGGTCGCCTCGTTCGGCCAGGCGCTCATCGAACGCGCCATCATCGACGCGCTCGGCCGGTTCGAGGGCGTGTCCGCCGCGGCTTTGGTGCGCGATAATCGGCTCGGGATCACCGCCGCGCTGACACCCGATCTCGAAGGTTTCGCTCTCGCCAAGTTCCTGGCGACGCGCAAGCCGGCCGACACGATCGCGGCCCGGCACACCGTTGGACTGGTCGATGCCATCACCCGCGCCGATACACAGGGCCATCGGCTCGATGACGGTCTGCCGGAAAGCCTCGAGGAGGTGATCGCCACCTACGGCCAGCGCTATTTCAAGCTCAAGGTCGGCGGCCAGATCGACGAGGACATCGAGCGGCTGGCGCAGATCGCCGCCGTGCTCGACCGTGACGCCGGCGCTTACAAGGCGACGCTCGATGGCAACGAGCAGTACGAGAATGTCGATGCCGTTTTGGCTCTGTGGAAGCGCATGGGCGAGGACAAGCGTCTCGCGCGGCTCAAGGCGTCGCTGCTGCTGATCGAGCAGCCAATTGCGCGCAGCGAAGCTCTGAACAAGCCGGTGCATGCGCTGTCGAAGGAAGTGCCGGTCGAGATCGACGAATCCGACGCCGATTTCGATGTCTTCCCGCGCGCCAGGGCGCTCGGCTACACCGGCATCTCGTCGAAGTCGTGCAAGGGCTTCTACCGCGCGCTGCTCAACAGCGCCCGCGTCGCCCAATACAGTGCCGAAGGCGGCCATTTCGTCATGTCGGCGGAAGACCTGACGACTCAAGGCGGCGTCGCCGTGCAGCAGGATCTGATGCTGGCGTCGCTGGTTGGCGCCGCGCATGTCGAACGCAACGGCCATCACTATGTCGATGGCATGGCCGGCGCGCCGCAGGCCGAGCAGGACGCGTTCCTCGCCGCGCATGGCGATCTCTAC
>JAHCKF010000414.1 GCA_026125925.1 Pseudolabrys sp. | reverse complement strand
TGAGATCATTGAGCCGATCGATTCGATCGCCAACTCGGATGCCGACAAGGCGTGGATCAAGTCGTTCTATCCGGCTTTCATGGAAAACAGTCAGGCCCAAGGTCACACTTGGGGAATTCCGTTCCAGCGTTCGACCATCGTGCAGTACTGGAACAAGGACGCCTTCAAGGCGGCCGGCCTCGACCCGGAAAAGGCGCCGGCGACCTGGGACGAGATGGTGTCGTTCGGCAAGAAGCTGATCAAGAAGGATGCGTCCGGCAACGTCACGCAGTGGGGCGTCGAGATCCCCTCCTCGGGATTCCCGTACTGGCTGTTCCAGGCGCTGACCACGCAGAACGGCGCCATCCTCGCCAACCAGGACGGCACCAAGGTCGCCTACAACGATCCGAAGGTGGTCGAGGCGGCGCAGTTCTTTGCCGACCTCAGCATGAAGCATGAAGTCATGCCGAAGGGCATCATCGACTGGGGCACGACGCCCAAGGACTTCTTCGAGGGCAAGACCGCGGTGATGTGGACCACCACCGGCAACCTCACAAACGTTCGCGCCAACGCCAAATTCGCCTTCGGCGTCGCGCCGATGCCGAAGAAGGCGCGTGGCGGCTCGCCGACCGGCGGCGGCAACATCTACATCTTCAAGTCCAAGGACAAGGCCAAGCAGGCTGCGGCCATCGAGTTCGCGCGCTTTCTGACGACGCCGGAGCTCGCCGCCGACTGGGGCATCGCCACCGGCTATGTCGCGACGCGGCCGGACGCCTGGGAAACGCCTGCGATGAAGAAATACGCCAGCGAATTCCCGCCGGCGATCGTCGCCCGCGATCAGCTCAAGGATGCAGTTGCCGAACTGTCGACGCATGAAAACCAGCGCGTCACCAAGTCGTTGAACGATGCGCTGCAAGCGATCCTCACGGGCGGCAAGCCGGCCAAGGCCGCGCTCGACCAGGCGCAGGCCGAAGCGACGCGCATCCTCGCGCCGTTTCAGAACTGACGCCATGCGATTGATACTCCGCTCGTCCCCGCGAAAGCGGGGACCCAGCGCGGCGGTGGCCAAGGCGACCGGAGCACTGGATTCCCGCTTTCGCGGGAATGAGCGGAGATCGATGGCCGGTCCGGCAACATGAAGCAGCGTCGCCTGAACATCCACATCCAGGGCTGGCTGCTCGCGCTGCCCGCCGTGGTGCTGCTTGCCGCCTTCACGCACATCCCGGCGATCAAGACCGTCATCGACAGCTTCTTCTCGACGCCGCACGGCAGCCGGCCGTCGCGCTTCATCGGCCTGACGCAATATGAGACGCTGATCGCCGATCCGATCTTCTGGCGGGCGGTGACCAACAACCTGCTCTACGCGTTGATCACGGTGCCGCTGGCGATCGGCTTCGCGCTCCTCATGGCGTTATGGGTCAACGGCCGGATCGGCGGCCGCGCCGGCCTGCGGCTCGCCTTCTTCACGCCGACCATTCTGCCGATGGTGGCGGCCGCCAATATCTGGCTGTTCTTCTATACGCAGGACTACGGCCTCCTGAACAAGATCGGCATTGCGCTCGGCTTTGCCAACGTCAACTGGCTCGGTAGTCCATCGACCGCGCTGCCGGCGCTGATGGCGGTAACCGTGTGGAAGGAAGCCGGCTTCTTCATGATTTTCTATCTGGCGGCGCTGCAGCAGGTGCCGCCCGATCTCTACGAAGCTGCGCGCATGGAGAACGCCAGCCGCTGGCAGGTTTTCCGCCGCATCACTTGGCCGATGGTAATGCCGACCACTTTGTTCGTCGGCATCAACGCCCTGATCAACGCCTTCCGCGTCGTCGATCAGGTCATTGCCATGACCGGCGGCGGGCCGGACAACGCGACGACATTGCTGCTGTTCTACATCTACCAGGTCGCGTTCTCGTTCTGGGATCTCGGCTATGCGGCGGCGCTGTCCACCGTGCTACTGACCGGCCTTGCCGCGGTAGCGCTGGCGCAATTCTTCCTGCTCGACCGCAAGATTCATTACCGGTGACGCGATGAAGGAAACCCGCATCCTCTCGCTGTCGACGCTCGCGGCCTGGGCCTTCGCGCTGCTTTGGGCCCTGCCCCTGCTCTATGCGCTGTGGGCGGCATTCCATCCGTCAGCCTACGCCACGCGGTTCGAGATCGCCGCGCCGCTGACTTTCGAGAATTTTCGCCATGCCTGGGTCGCCGCGCCGTTCCCGCGTTATTTCCTCAACACGGTGATGCTGGTGCTCGGCATCATGGCCGCGCAGTTCGTCATCTGCACGCTGGCAGCCTTTGGCCTGGCGCGCTGGAAGTTCTACGGCGCCGACATCTTGTTCGCGCTGATCCTGATTCAGCTCATGGTCACTCCGGACGTTCTGATCCTCGAGAACTACCGGACGCTGCAGAAGCTCAACCTGATCGACACGCTGACCGGCGTCGGCATTCCCTATGTCGCCTCGGCCTTCGGCATCTTTCTGTTGCGGCAGGCGTTCAAGACCATCCCGAAGGAGCTCGACGACGCCGCGCGCATGGAAGGCGCCAGCACGCTGCAGACGATCTGGCGGGTGTACCTGCCGCTCGCCAAGCCGATCTATGTCGCCTATGGCCTGGTGTCGGTGAGCTACCACTGGAACAATTTTCTGTGGCCGCTCATCGTCACCAACTCGGTGGAGACGCGGCCGCTCACGGTCGGCCTGCAGACCTTCGCCTCGGTCGATCAGGGCATC
>JAHCKF010000413.1 GCA_026125925.1 Pseudolabrys sp. | reverse complement strand
CGCGCGGTGGCGATCGCCTGCAGGCCGGCGACGCCGACGCCCATGATGAAGACGCGGGCCGCCGGCACGGTGCCGGCCGCGGTCATCATCATCGGCATGGCGCGGCCGTATTCGGACGCGGCATCGACCACGGCGCGGTAGCCGGCCAGGTTGGCCTGCGAGGACAGCACGTCCATGGACTGCGCGCGGGTGATGCGCGGCATCAGTTCCATGGCGAAGGAGGTCAGCCCGGCATCGGCCATCGCCTTGAGCGCGGCGTCGTTGCCGTAGGGGTCCATAATAGCGACGACGATGGCGCCCTTTTTGTAGGACGCGATCTCGCCGGTCGAGGGCCGGCGAACTTTGAGGATCATGTCGGCGTCGCCGCCGATCTGGTCGGCCAGCGTGGCGCCGGCGGCCTCATATTCCGCGTCGGGAATGCCCGACGGAACGCCGGCGCCGCGCGCCACCACGACCTCGGCGCCGAGCGCCTTGAATTTCTTGACGGTCTCGGGCGTTGCCGCGACGCGCGGTTCGTTGCCCTCGGTTTCCCGTGCTACCGCGATACGCATCGACAATGCCTCCGCTCGCCCCGCGCGAAGTCTGGCGCATCAACTAATCCGCCAGCCCCAGCGGCGATGATTATGGGTGATTACGACAGGGCGGTGAAGCCGAAGATCAGGAATGAGAGAACGAAGGCTACATAGCTCGGCGTCTTCGACCCGGACCCCAGCGCGGCCACCAGGCCGATGATCGCGATCAGGAACACCGGGATCGCCAGGAACCAGTGGCCGAGCACGCCGCCTACGGTGAGCGCCAGCAGCAGGTTGATGACGTGAATCGAGCCATCGAAAGCGTATTTGACGAAGCTCTCGTAGGTCTGCTCGTGCGCCGGGTAGTCGTTGCCGGTCGCGGTAGCGTATTCGACGGTGCCGTGGTCGGCCATAGCGGACGATCTCCGAAAAACTGGTTCCAGCGGCTTTCGGGTTACCGCAATCGCGGCCGCAGGGCAACGGGCCAAGCACCGCCGGGCCTGTGGACGGGCTAATCCGCGGGCCGGTCCTGAGCGAGCCCGGCCGCGGTCAGCGCGGCCGCCTGCCGGGCGGCGACCTCGTCGACCGAGAAATTCTCGATAGCCTCATTGAACAGACGATAAAAGTTCAACTCCGCCGCCAGATGGAGAAAGACCGCCCCCAGGCCGACGGCGGCCCGGTCCATGAATACGAATTCCCGAGGCACCTGCACCGGACCCAGCCGCTTCAACGCCTGGTGGACCTGGAAAGCCTGCCGGCGGCCGTAGTCCGCCGGCTTGACGCCATCGGCGATGGTGCGAACGCGGTCGTCGAGCAGCGGGCCATAGATGAAGCGCGCCCAGATATTGAGCGCCTCGATCAATTCGCGGGTCAGACCGCGGAAACCCCAGGTCTCGTAGGCTTTGACCACCCTCGCCTCGTCGCCCTCGAGCAGGCCGCGATAGAGATCGACCACACCGGCGACGAAGCGGGGCGGGAAGATGCGGATGCAGCCGTAGTCCAGAAGGTTGATGCCGGCGGGGTCGCCGTTCTCGGCGAACACCGAGTAATTGCCAAGATGCGGATCGCCGTGAATGACGCCGAAGCGGCTGAACGGAAACCACCAGGCGGTGAACATCGCGGTGGCGAGCCGGTTGCGGATCTCGAGGCTGTCGTCCTTGTGCGACAGCATCCGGGTGCCTTCCATCCACTCCATGGTCAGCAGGCGGCCGCTCGAGAGATTCGGCCAGACCTTGGGCACACGGATCAGCGGCTCGTCCTTGAGCATGTGCTGGTAGAGAGCGGCGTGCTTGGCTTCGCGCGCATAATCGAGCTCCTCGCGCAGCCGGGCACCGATCTCGACGGCGATCTCGTCGGAATCGATCGCCGGATCAAAGCGCTTGCGCAGCGCGAACAGGATGTTGAGCTGCTTGAGGTCGGCTTCGACCGCCGACTGCATGTCGGGATATTGAAGTTTGCAGGCGACCGCGGTGCCATCTGGCGCCTGCGCGCGATGCACCTGGCCGAGCGAGGCGGCCGCGGCCGGCTGATGCTCAAAGGATTTGAATTTCGATTGCCAGTCGGGGCCCAGTTCCGCGGACATCCGGCGCTTGACGAAAGCCCAGCCCATCGGCGGCGCTTCGCTTTGCAGCTTCATCAGTTCGCTGGCGTATTCCGGCGGCACCGCATCGGGAATGGTGGCGAGCAGCTGCGCCACTTTCATGATCGGGCCTTTGAGGCCGCCGAGCGCCGTGGCGAGCGCCAGCGCGTTGCCGCCGCGCGTATCCTGGGCGCCGACCAGGCGCTGGCCGGCCATGCGGGCGGCGACGCCGCCGACGCGGGTGCCGACCTTGGCGTAGCGCGCAGCGCGGGCGGAGAAGCGGTTTCGTTCGGAATCGTCGGGGGTGTCGGCGGCCATGATCTCAATCTAGTACGTGGCACGCGCAATAAAAGATCACGCGGTGCCGCGTCACCACCCCTACCCCAATCGCTCCAACTCCTCGATCAGTCCGGCGATCACCGACAGGCCGCCATCCCAGAATTTCGGGTCGGTGGCATCGAGGCCGAACGGCCTGAGTAATTCGGAGTGGTGCTTGGTGCCGCCGGCCGACAGCATCGCGAGATAGCGCTCGGCAAAGCCGCTCTCCGATTTCTCGTAGACCGCATAAAGCGAGTTCACCAGGCAATCGCCGAAGGCATAGGCGTAGA
>JAHCKF010000412.1 GCA_026125925.1 Pseudolabrys sp. | reverse complement strand
CATGGCGACCGGTGGGGGCGCTTTCGCGATCGGCGCCGGCTCGTCGGCTGGTTTGGCTTGAACCACCGGCGGCGGCGCAGTCGGCGCAACATCGGCCGGCTTGGCTTGCGCTACCGGCGTGGGAGCCAATTCGGGCGCGCGCTCCTTGGCGGGCACGAAAAAATACACGCCGGCGCCAAGCGCCACGGCGCAGACAGCAATGATGGCGGCCGGTTTGAGCATCGCGACTGCGATTTAAGCCATTTCCCTGCCGGGTGTCAGGTGAATTGCATGGGATGGTTTAGGCGGAACCGGACCCGGTCCCGGGCTTGGGGCATCACGAAAACCCAAGCTTCAACAATGGCTTTTATGGTTAACGAAAGCTTTACAAGGGGCCGGCGGATGGGCGATCCTCAGGTTCCGGGAGTATCCCGCTGTGGCGGGCGTAAGGGCTGTAGGGGAAGTGTCATGCGTTGTGCGCGTGTTTCAGCGGCCATGGCCGCGCTGTTCGTGCTGGCGCCAATTGCCGCTTCATCGTCGTCGGCGCGCGCCGATATCCGCATCACCATCAGCAAGGCCGAGCAGCGCGTTGTCGTCGATGTCGATGGCAGCGAGCGCTATCGCTGGCCGGTGTCGACCGGACGGCGCGGTTACTCGACGCCGTCGGGATCGTTTCGTCCGATCCGCCTGGAGCGGAGCTGGTATTCGCGCAAGTACGACTGGGCGCCGATGCCGCATTCGATCTTCTTCTACAAGGGCTATGCCATGCACGGCACGCTCGAGGAGCGCCGCCTCGGCCGCCCCGCCTCGCATGGCTGCGTGCGGCTGAGCCGCGCCAACGCGTCCACCTTATTTGCCCTGTTGCGAGAGCGCGGCAAGAGCAGCGCCAGCATCGAGGTGATCGACGGCCGCTTGCCGGCGCCGCTGCCCGCGCCGCTGGCGGACCCGAGGCTGAACATCGCCGAGATCAAGGCGACGCTGCGCAGCGAGGGCAAGCAGGCGCTCGCCGAACCTGACGCCAAGCCCGACACAAAGCCGCAAGGCAAAGCCGAGGTCAACGTCGCGCGCCTGCCCGAGCCGGCGCCCGTGATCAAGGTCGCGGCCAAGCCAGAGGCCGACGTGCCGTTGCCGCGCGCTGCGGTCAGGGTGGCGACGGCCGACGTCGCGGCGCTGCCGCCCAAGGCACGCATCATCGCGGTGACGGCGCGCCCGGCTCCGGCGCAAGTCCCAGCCAAGATCGAGATCGTGCGCGGCGGGCCGTTCACCTCGGTCGGCGATGACGCGGCGGTGTTGCGCGGCCGCGAGGCCTGGCTGCGCAGCCTCGACCGCAAATACGGGATCACGCGCTAACCAAGCTTTGCGATCGCCGCCTTCCGCTCGCGGAAATCGCGGTAAACAGAACGAGGAGTGAGTGATGCGTCTTCTCGCCAGTATCGTAGTCTTGGGTGCGACGGTGCTTGTCGGTCAGCCGGCGCGCGCCGGGATCCTGATCACCGTCGACAAGTCGACACAGCAGTTGACCGTCCATGTCGACGGCGCGACCCGCTATCGCTGGCCGGTGTCGACGGCGCGATGGGGCTACAACACACCGAACGGAACATACAGGCCGCAACGTCTGGAGCGGCAGTGGTACTCGCGCAAATACGACTGGTCGCCGATGCCGCATTCGATCTTCTTCGCCGGCGGCTATGCCATCCACGGCAGCAACGAGATTTCGCGACTCGGCCGCCCGGCCTCGCACGGCTGCATCCGCCTGCATCCGCGCAATGCCGCGACCTTGTTCGACCTGGTGAAGCACAACACCGGCGCGACGCGCATCGAGATCACCGGCAGCCGGCCCGAGGCGTTCGTGGCGACGCGCGTGAAGAAATATCGGCAGGCGCCGACCGAAGAGGTCGTGACACGCGGCCGCAGCTATGCCGAACGGCGGCCGGCCGCGCGCCGCGTCGAGGTCAGGGTCGAGGAGCGCGCGGTGCGCCGCGCCGTGCGGCACGACGCCGATTTCGAGGAAATCTTCAGCGAGCGGCCGCGCTATCGCGCCAAACGCGCGCAGTGGGATTAGGATTGAATCTTGTCATTCCGGGGCGCTTGCGGAGCAAGCGAACCCGGAATCCAGCAGTGCAATCAAACTTAAGGGCTAGATTCCGGGTCGCGCTGTCGCGCGCCCCGGAATGACGATTAATGCCCCCGGCGTTTGCGCGTCGCCGCCGCCTTCTTGGCCGAGCGCGAGCGCGCCGCCTTGGAGCGTGCAGCCGAAGCGCGGCCGCCGGCCTTGCCGCCCTTTCGTGACGAGGCGTGGCTTTCCTTCTTGCCGCGGCCGGAGCCCGACTTCTTGCCGCCGCCCGACTCCTTGTTGACCGTCGCCCAGGCCCGGCGCTCGGCTTCCTTCTTCGAGGTGCCGCGCTTCTCGTAACCTTCTTCGATGTGTTCGGCCTTGCGCTTCTGCTTCGACGTATAGGCCGCCTTGCTGCCGCGAGCCATGATGCTTCCTCCTGCATGAATGTCGCAGGGCATGAACGCGGCAAAACGAAGGGCGGTTCCGGCCGCCGTCTTACATGCCGGGTTCGATCGGCTTGTCGATGGCGCCGCCGCTCTCGGCCCAATCCTTGAAGGCGCCGAGATTGAGCACCTTGTCGAAGCCGAGATCCTTCAGCGCCTTGCCGGCGAGCGCCGAGCGGCCGCCTGACGCGCAATAGACGATGATGGTCTTGTCCTTGGCGAAGGCCTTGTCGTGATAGG